>JBIIUD010000117.1:0-7057 GCA_044340175.1 Verrucomicrobiaceae bacterium | reverse complement strand
CGCGCAGTGTCGCCCGGAAAAAGGCTGCGCCATTCATCTGTGACGAGGCAGGAAAGCTGGCATAGGTCGCACCCGTTACCCCCTCAGCCGCGTCCCCCACCATGGCTTCACGCAGTGTGGTGGCACCGTCAGCCGTCATTGAGAACAGCGCCTGCACCGCTTTCCCAGTCGTTGGCTGGAACAGTGCCGGGAAATGAATCTCATTGCCGATCACCGAAGCCCGACCCGCAATCGGTCCAAACGTCCCGCCACCGCCAAAGGCAGGGCTTCCCTCACGTGCCGCGACGTTGGCCAAAGCGGTGCCGTTATGGTTGAACAGTAGCAACCCGCTGTCTGTCCTGGTCGTGACCGCAGGTGTGCCCCCAGCACGCAAGCCGTAAGAGGCCACCACAAGGTCGCTGTCATAGCTTTCCACCACTTCCAACACGCGTGAAGCGGCGGCACTACCCAACACCGAGATGGGCGATCCGGTCCGCAGCAGCGCAATCAAACCGGTAGCATTGTCTGCTAATACCAGCCGATTGTTCGTCGCATTCACTCCCGTACCTGTGAAAGTGGCTTGGAAGACGCCGAACCCACTCTGCTGGGTGATCGGACTCAGGAGCGTGGCGGCAGCAGCATTGGTGGGCAATCCTAAACCCAAGGCACTAAGGGCATCGCCCTTTTGCAGCACAACATCCACTCCGCTTTGGGGGTTGGTTAATCCAAACAGGGCACGATTGCCGCTCACAGAACCCGACAACGCCGTGTCAAAGAGCGCTCCACCATCGTCATTCACACTCAGTGCTCCAAAGGCACCAAAGGCTCGGTTCACCAGGGGTGCCGCATCCTTTGTCCGAGCCAGTGACACCACTGCACCATCCACAAAGATGGTCACCAACTGGCTGGCAGGGCGACCCACGAACAATTGCTCAACCATGGAATCGTAAGCGAATTGATGGGTTCCGCCTTGGCCTGCCACAGAACCCAGCACGCTGTTCCTGGAGGTCACAAAGCCGGTCGTCCCTGTCTGGCCGTTACCCAGTGTCACCGCTCCCCCATCCACGACCCCAGAGTAACCACCATCGCCAGGGTTATCAAAGAAAGCGCTCAAAACCACATAGCGCTCACCCCCATCCACAACCCGCACACCAGACTGATTGGAGGCAACCAGCCCTACACGGTCTTCATTGGTCATCCCAATCAGTGAGTTCTGCAACGAGAGCTCTCCAATCGCAGGCCCCTGTCCATCCGCCCAAGTCACGGCCCCCGCATTCGTAGTCCCCAGATCCATGTGATCCCAAAACGGACTGTTGACTACAAAGCTGCCGTTCGCCAAGACGTCGCCGGTGAAGCCCACCTGATCTTCTGGCGAAGTTCCAGTGAGAGAGTTAGCCGCCGTTACAAGCCCACGAGCCCCCGTCGTACCGTTGCACCATGTGGCTGCGCCAGCATTGGTAACCGCAATGCTTGACAAATCCCAGTTTGGAGAAAGCACCACATAATGGCCATTCAGCAGCGAAAGAATCCTGGTCCCAACCGCGTCCCCGGCCGTGCTACCGACGAGAGAGTTGGCCGCCGAAACCACCCCTTTGACGCCACTCCTACCATTGCCCCATGTCACCGCCCCCAAACCCCCATTCCAAGCCGTGCTGGATACGACATAGTTGGAGTTGGACAGTTGCCGCACCCCGCTCGACCCGATCTGGTCGCCCGCCGTGGCTCCCACCAATGAGTTCGTTGCGGATACGATGCCCCTGACACCACTGGTGCCATTGCCCCACGTGGCGGCTCCGGTGCCTCCCCGCCAAGTCGGCGTGATCACGATGTAGTTGCCATTGGTAAAGCCCCCAATCTGAGTGCCAATGGCGTCATTCGTATTGTTTCCGACCAGCGAGTTCACCGCACTCACCACCCCTCTGACGCCAGTCGTGCCACTGCCCCAGGTGGCAGCACCCGCATTCACTGTGGTTCCGTTGTCCCAGAGTGGGCTTGCCACCACATAACCCCCACCGAACAAATCCTGCACATTATTGCTGCCAATCTGGTCTTCTTGGGAAGATCCCACCAACGAGTTGGCAGGTCCCACCACCAGTGAAGTCGGCGCATTACCACGGGCAAAGGTCACCGCACCTGCATTCAAAACATCACCGTTGTCCCAGCTTGGCGAGACCACCACATAGTTGCCGTTTTGAAGACGCTGAATATCCCGCGAAGAAATGCTATCACCAGCCGTGCTACCGATGATCGAATTCGCAGGCGTCACCGGACCTGATGTCCCCGTTGTCCCATTGCCCCATGTCGCCGCGCCAACGTTCGGGACCGTTCCGTTGTCCCACCCAGACGAGCTGACAACATAATTGCCATTCGTCAGGCGCTCTACCCTGCGGTTGCCAACAAAATCATCCACCGTGGTTCCATGCAGTGAGTTGGTGGTGGTCACTGGCCCAAAGGTACCTGTCGCGCCATTGCCCCAAGTCACCGCCCCAGCATTGACGACGGTTGGGCTGTCCCAGCTCGAACTGCTAATGACATAATTGCCATTGGTCAGCGCTTCGACGTCAATGCCACTCACCATGTCGTCCGCCGTCGATCCCACCAACGAATTGGTTGCACTCACCAAACCCACCGTGCCTCCCATACCATTCGCCCACGTGACAGCCCCCGCATTGGCAGCGCCCGTCGTTGGATTGGTCCAGGAGCTGGTATAAATCACGTAGTTTGAATTGGCCAGCTGACGCAATCTCGAACCCACGCTATCCTGAAACGTGCCCCCCATCAGCGAGTTTGTTAGCGACACCACGCCCACGATGCCCGTCTCACCGTTGCCCCAAGTGGAAGCTCCAGCGCGCGAAACCGTTCCATTGGCGCACAAGGGACTGTTCACCACGTAGTTGCCATTATTCAAATCCCTGACCCCGCCACTACCAATACCGTCCCCCGGCTGGCTTCCCACCAGGGAGTTCGCAGCTGACACCACCACATTCAGACCACCGATGAAACCTTCGCGCATGCTGCCCCAGGTCACCGCCCCTGCATTTTCCACTCCAGCGTTGTCCCAGTTTTGGGAGATCACGACAAAGTTGCCATTTTCCAACTCAACCACCCCGCCACTGCCCACCGCATCACCCGCGGTCGAGCCACGCAAACTGCTGATCAAGACGCCATTGGGATCATACAAATAAACAGCGCCCACATCAGACACTGTTGGCCCAGTCAGATCAAAACCCGTATCAATCACCAACAAATGGCCATTGCTCAGCACACGAATGTTATTGCCGAAAGCGCCGCTGCCCGTTGGTCCAGGGATGTCGGCTTTGGTTCCGGCGGTCAGGTTGGACAGTCCGCCAACAACCATGAGGAGACCTGTGAAGAAGAGTTTTCGAATCATCGGATGAGTTTTAGAGACTTTGAAATGAGGGGTGAAAAAAACATCCCATCTGAATGCATATTTACACCCTATCAGTCTTTCCGATAGACTCACCTAGGTCTTTTGTCACTCTGAAAACAAACTTTTAGGCATGATAATAACGATGCCCTTACTGAGTTTATTCCTAATGATGCGAAGACACAGCTTTCAGTGGAGATCGACTCCCTAGCGCTCCCGGCACCTTCGGACTGAACTGACCTCACTTGATCAACCGCAACGAAAACGGGTAGCGGTAGAGCTCTCCGTTGCTCGCTTTGATGGTAGCGATGATCGTCAGGATCAGCGCAGCAATTCCGACGGCGATGGCCACGAGGATGGGCAACAGCAGAAAAAACGTCAGCATGCACGCAAGGAAGAGGATGCTGACCGTGATCTGAAAGTTCAGCGCTGCCTTCCCATGCTCATTGACCATTGGCATCGTGTCCTTCTTCCACAACCAAATGAGCAGCGGCCCCAAGATATTCCCTACTGGCAGTCCGACTGCTGAAAACACCACCCCCCCAATCAGTGCTGAGAGGTGGCAAAAAATCGCCAAGTTCTTCTCTGTGGCCATGCCTTGGAGATCTTTCCCGACTTCCGCAAAAGCCGCACCTACCGCTGGTGGCACTGCGGAGGCCGGAGGTGGCGGTTCACTGGAAACAGGCGGTGGTGGCGTAGACTCAGGCACTGGTGGCGGCGTGGGAATGTCAGGCACCTCTGGGGGAGAAGGCGGCGGTGGCGTCACCGATGGCGTGGGCACCGGAGGTGGCTCGGATGAGGGTGAAGGTAGGGGAAGCTGCGAATCGTTTTCCATAGACACTCCTTGTTTGAATCCGACCCGAGATTAGTTCCCCCAAATGTTAAAGTCCACCCCCTAATGCATGGCATTGCAACTTCCCACACTTCGGTGTGTGATGCGCCCATGCGCAAATCCGATTTCCTCTTGCCTCTTTCCGTGCTTGCCTTGGTCATGCCCACCGCCGCAGAAAAGCCCGCACCCCTCACCTACCCCGAAGCCCGCCGCACTGACGTCACCGAATCCCTCCACGGCCAGACCATCCCCGATCCCTACCGCTGGCTGGAAGACCTCGACTCCCCCGAGACCACTGCCTGGGTCAAAGCGCAGCAGGCTCTCACCGAAGCCTTTCTCTCCAAAATCCCCGAGCGCGAGACCCTCAAAAAACGCCTCACCGAAGCCTGGGACTACGACAAGCACGGCCTGCCCTCCCTCATCGCCGGCCGCCTCTTTTACTCCCGCAAAACGGGCCTGCAAAACCAGGGCATCCACTACTGGCGCGAGGACAAACCCGATGCCCAAGAAATCCTCCTGCTCGATCCCAATACCCTCTCCCCCGATGGCACCGTCGCCGTCTCCGGCACCTCCATCTCCGAGGACGGCCAATTCTTTGCCTACTCCCTCTCCGAGTCCGGCTCCGACTGGACCACCTGGTATGTCATCGACGTCACCACTGGCAAACGCCTCCCGGATGAAATCAAGTGGGTCAAATTCTCCGGAGCCACCTGGCTGCCCGACAGCAGCGGCTTCTACTACAGTCGCTATGCCGCGCCCACTCCCGGCCAAGAACTCAAGGACACCAACCTCAACCAAAAGCTCTATTTGCACCGCCTCGGTGATCCGCAGGACAAAGACCAGCTCATCTATGAACGCCCGGACCAGCCCAAGTGGGGTTTCGGTGCCGGCCTCACCGAGGACGACCGCTACCTCATCCTGCATGTCTGGGCCGGTGCCGGCTCCAAGAACGCTCTCTTTTACCGCGACCTCAAAGCCGGACCCGACTCCCCCATCATCGAGCTCTTCTCCGCCTTCGACGCCCGCTACGATGTCGTCGGCAATGATGGCCCCATCTGGTTTCTCGTCACCGACAAAGATGCCCCGAACTCCCGCCTCGTCGCCATCGACCTCGCCAAGCCCGAACCCGAAAACTGGACCGATCTCCTTCCTGAGCAAAAACAACCACTGCAATCCGTCAGCTATCTCTCAGGCAGCTTCATCGCTTCCTACATGACAGATGCTCACGACGAAGTCCGCCTCTTTGACCGGGAGGGCAAAGCCCTTGGGAAGGTCGATGTGCCTCCGCTATCATCGACGGGTGGATTCGGCGGACGCCAGGACGATACCCAGACCTTTTACGCCGTCTCCAGCTATACCTCCCCCGGCGCACTCTATCGCTACGACGTCATCAAAAACGAAAGCTCTCTCTTCTGGCAGCCGGACTTTCCCATCCCGCTCGACCCATTCACCACCGAACTGCTTTTCTACCCCAGCAAGGACGGTACTCGCGTCCCCCTCTTCCTCACCCGCAAAAAAGACGCCCCGCGCGACGGCTCCGTGCCCACCATCTTGTATGGCTACGGCGGCTTTAACATCTCCCTCACCCCCGGCTTCTCTCCTGCCATCAGCGTCTGGCTGGAGCAGGGCGGAGCTTATGCCGTCGCCTGCCTGCGCGGCGGCGGTGAGTATGGCGAGACTTGGCATGAGGCTGGGCAAAAGCAGCGCAAGCAAAACGTCTTCGACGACTTCATCTCCGCTGCCGAATTCCTCATTCAAGAAAAACGCACATCCAAAGAAAAGCTCGTCATCAAAGGTGGCAGCAACGGTGGACTGCTCGTTGCCGCCGTCACCAATCAGCGCCCCGATCTCTTTGCCGCTGCCGCTCCCGCCGTCGGCGTCATGGACATGCTGCGCTTCCACAAGTTCACCATCGGCTGGGCCTGGCAGGATGAATACGGCAGCCCGGACCAAGAAGAGGACTTCAAAACCCTGCGCGCCTACAGCCCCCTGCATAACCTACGCACCGACGCCCCCTATCCGCCCATGCTGGTCGAGACCGCTGACCACGACGACCGCGTCTTCCCTGCCCACAGCTTCAAATACGGCGCCGCCCTCCAGCACGCCCAAATCGGCCCCGCCCCCGTGCTCATGCGCATCGAGTCCAAAGCCGGTCACGGCGCTGGCAAACCGACCACCAAAGTCATCGAAGCCCAGGCCGACGAATACGCCTTCTTCCTCAACGCCACCCGCTAGTCCCCCCTGCCCATTTGAGGTGAAACTGCCTCACCCCACCCTACCCCACGCTTATGCCTGCCGCTCCCGCCTCTCGCACGCGCCCTCTCGCTTTGATCACCCTCGCCAGCCTCATCGCCCCTGGCCTGCTGTGCGCTCAAGACACCCCCAGTCCACCTCAGCCCAGCGAGGACCACCGCCAGATCGTGCTGGCCGGAAAGATCGGTGAAAAAGCTGCCGTGCGCGCCGTCATCACCACCACGCCGAACGAACTCGGCAGCAGCCAACTCCACGGCACCTACCACTACCTCAGCCAGAAAAAGACCCTCCATCTCTGGGGCAACCTGGAGGGGGATGAGGCCTCTTTGGAAGAAGGTGCACGCCGCTACGCCGAAGACGTGACCGGTCGCTTCAACGGCACCTGGTCTTTCGGCGATGAACCAGGCAAGACCACTTTCAAAGGCACCTGGACCTCTGCCGACCAAAAGCGCAAGCTGCCCTTCACCCTCACCGAAGTACAGGACCCAGACATCCCCGGGCTCGACTTCTTCGTCTTCGCCGAAGAATACGCCCGCCGCAGCGGCAGCCAGGTCATGCACCGAGAACAGGCCCTCATCTTCCCGCAACTGCGCGGCAAAGGCAAA
>JBIIUD010000116.1:0-7083 GCA_044340175.1 Verrucomicrobiaceae bacterium | reverse complement strand
ACGCATTTATGTGGGTAAAAAGGCGCGGGACCACGCGATGAAGCAGGAGGATATCAATGCGCTCATCGTCAAACTCACCCAGGAGGGGAAAACGGTGACACGATTGAAGGGGGGAGATCCCGTGCTGTTTGGTCGTGGGGCTGAAGAGGCCCAGGAACTGGCCGAGGCAGGGGTGCGATTTGAAATCGTCCCCGGCATCACCAGTGCCATTGCCGGGCCCGCTTATGCAGGCATCCCCGTGACGCATCGTTCGCATGCGTCCCAGCTGACCATCTTCACCGGGCATGAAGACCCCACCAAAGCCGAGACCTCACTGGACTATGCAAAACTGGCACAGGCAGAAGGGACCAAGGTCTTTCTCATGGGGGTGGAGCGGATGGGTGAAATCACCGGGGAACTGATCAAACACGGAGCCAAACCGGACACACCGATGGCGCTGGTGCGGTGGGCCACGCACGGCCGTCAGCAGACACTGGTGGCGACTTTAGGCACGATGGCTCAGCGAGTGAAGGAAACGGGTTTCAAAGCTCCCGCAGTGGCCGTTGTCGGCGAGGTGGTGACCGAGCGCGCTTCGATCAACTGGTTTGAGAATCGCCCTCTTTTTGGCAAACGCGTGGTCGTGACTCGGACCCGTCATCAAATTGGTGCTGTCAGCAAGCAGTTGGCCGATTTGGGGGCCGATGTGATTGAATTGCCAACCATCCGAATCACCGAACCGACGAACGTGTTGGAATTCGCCGAGTTGGTGCAGGACTGTCACACGTACGATTGGCTGGTTTTTACAAGCCCGAACGGCGTGGAGGCTTTTTTCAAAACCTTTGACAAGCTGTTTGACGATGCCCGTGCGATTGGCGGCGTGCGCATTGCGGTGATTGGTCCGGGGACGGCGGTAAAAGTCCGTGAGCGGCATTTGGCTGTCGATCTGATGCCGGAGAAAGATTTCGTGGCTGAGGGCTTGGTGAAGGCTTTTCGTGATCACCAGAACATTGAAAACCTGAAGGTGCTTTGGGTGCGTGCGGAGGAAGCGCGCGAAGTCGTCGCTAACGAACTGAGTGGTCTGGGCGCGATTCTCGATGAGGCGCTGGCCTACAAAACCGTGGCGGAGAAAGAAGACAATCTGGACGGCATTGAACGTTTGACGGAGGAGGGGGCGGACGTGATCACCTTTACCAGTGCGTCCACGGTGGAGCACTTTTTAGCGCTGGGAGTGCCGCTGCCGGAGGGGATTCGCACTGCCAGCATTGGCCCCGTGACAAGCGCAGCGATGAAAGCGCACGGACTGAAAGTGGATGTTGAAGCGAAAGTTCACACGATCCCCGGTCTGGTACAAGCGGTGAAGGACCTGTTGACCCAAGGGTGAGCGGGTCAAATGGCACTGCTCAAAGAGGCGTCCAAGAATTCCTTCTTCTGGTGCTCTCGGCCGGTTCAATGCGCGCCGCTGCCGCGGACCACTGCGGGCAGTGTGAGGAGGAGGATCTTCAAATCGAGCCAGAGGGACCAATTATCGATGTAGGCCAAGTCTAGGGCGACCCAGTCTTCGAAGTTCTTGATGCCGTTACGACCAGAAACTTGCCACAGACAGGTAAGGCCGGGTTTGACGCTGAGACGGCGACGCTGGGCGTGTTTCTCGATGCGTGCGATTTCGTAAACGGGTAGGGGGCGCGGTCCGACCAGGCTCATATCCCCGCGCAGGACGTTGAGCAGTTGGGGGAGTTCGTCGATGCTGAGTCGGCGCAGCCACGAGCCAAAAGCGAAAATTCGAGGGTCATTGCGGATTTTGAAGACGGGGCCGTCCATTTCGTTGTGGGCGACGAGTTCATCCCGCATCGCTTCGGCGTTGGTATGCATGGTGCGGAACTTCCACATCATGAAAGGCTTGCCATACCGACCTGAACGTTCCTGGCGGAAAAAGATAGGACCGCGTGAGGTGAGTCGAATGCCAATGATGGCGATCATCCAGAAGGGTAAGCTCAACAGAAGCATGAGCGCGGCGACGATGCGATCGAAAGTGTCTTTGAAGAGCAAGGCCCAGGAGACCTGGGGAGTGCTATGAAAGACTAACATGAGACGACCGGCCAAGGTATCAAAGGTGGGGCGAGCAATGGCGGTTTGAAAAAAGTCCGAGGCGATCCAAGCTTCGACACCTTCAGTCTCACAGGCTTGCACGGCTTCTTCGACACGGGCAAAGTGAATGTGTTGGGCTGCAAGCAGTACACGGCTAACGGCATGTTGATGCATGGCCTCGACCAGCGTTTCGACAGGGTGTTGCGTCAGATCAATGCAGGCTCGGACATCGATTTCAGCGCGGTGCTCCTCTGACATGGACTCTAGCAGACGGTCCATGTCCTCTTGCAAACCGGCAATCAACACCGGTTCGCGCCCGACCCCTGATAGGATACGGCGACGCAGGGAGTTGCGCTGGTAGCTTTCACGCAGAAGGATGGCCAAAATGCTCATCGAAAGACCAAGAATGAGCACTGCGCGGCTAGGGACATTCCAACGCACAAAAATGCTCAAGGCACCGATAATCATGCCGATGATCACCAAAGCCTCAAGCAACTGACGGATCGAACGGGCCGGTGATTTGTTCAGCAGATTGGAATAGAAACCTCGACCTTCAAGGAGGACAGGAGTGAAAGGTACGATCACGGCGAGCAACCAAAAGGACTCGCTGAAAGGTGGGACGGCTTCCAACTGCGGGAAAAAGCGCACGGCTAGATCAGCTCTCAGGTAATGGGCAAACCACAAGAAAAAAGCCAGAAGTCCGCTATCAGTGAGTTCTGTGAGCTGCAAATTGATTTCTTGTCGCCGACCAAGCATAGTGGGAGAGCAATACCGGAGTTAATTCGGTTTGTCTCAATATTATAGCGCTCCTAATAAATGGCTCAACTTGTTTCAACCAAAAATCTGCTCATGTCCCACCGACCATTGGTGGTCGGAGTGCCAGCAGATCAGAATGCCTTAAGAGTTTTTGCAGCAGAAACACCTGAGGGAAGATCGCAACAATGTGACGTGCTCGAACTGCGGCTGGATTTGCTCCAAATGGAAGCGCAGGATTTGCTTGGGCTATTGGAGTCGGTGGAGACGCCGTTGCTGGTGACGGCGAGGCATCCTGACGAAGGAGGTCTGGGAGGTTTGGACGCGCAGGCTCGCTGGGCATTGGTAGAACCGTTGCTGAGTCGCGCCTCACTTTGGGATGTCGAACTGCGCAGTCTCGTGGACCTGCGGGAAGGCATCCGGTGGGCGCAGTCAGCGGGTGTAGGAGTTTTAGGTTCCTTTCACGACTTCGAGCGCACCCCCTCGGAGGAGGTGTTGGAGGGGGCGGCCGGGATGGCGGAGGCCGCTGGCCTCGTGGGAGTCAAGATTGCCACGTTTTTGCAATCGACGGAGGATTTGGCGCGGTTGGTGCGGTTCACGGGGCGGGAGAGGAGAGCGCGGGTGAGTGTGATGGGCATGGGAGCGCTTGGGCCGGTATCACGCTTGGCACTTGCAAAGTGTGGCAGCGTGTTGAATTACGGCTACCTTGGGGCAAATGGAAATGCCCCGGGACAATGGCCTGCGCAGCGATTGAAAGCGGTGCTAGCTGAACTTTAAGCCGCTTTTGATCATGACGAGAGACTGGAAACAATCGGATGGCAGCATACGACAGGTGCGAGTGCTGGCCTGGGTACTGCTGCTGCTCACGGCGGTGCCGGGTTGTGAGGATCCAGAACGGGAGGCTCGCCTGCGTTGGCGTGAGGAGGAGGTCAACGCCAAGGAGACCGGTCTCGTTCGCAAAGAGCGGGAAATGCTGCGGGAGCGCGAGGAAATCTCTGCGCAGCGACTGACCATGGTCGCGCGCGAAGCTGAATTGACAAAGCTGAAGGCGGAGATGGAGGCCGAAGTGAAGAAAATGGCTGCGGCACGGCGGGCTTTTGAAATCAAGAACCTGCGCGGTCAACCGCCCCGGATCACGGCTGAAAGGGTGATTGTGATCGATCCCGCTTCAGGGGAAGTGCTCTATGAGAAGAATGCGGACCAGCGCGGTGCGATCGCGAGTACGCAGAAGCTGTTGACGGCGATCTTGGTGGCTGAAAAAGGGAATCTGGATGGCATGGTGACAGTGGTCAAAAGTGACTCGGACTGTGCGCCGGTGCGCTTGGGCATCAAAGAGGGGGAACAGTATTCACGGCGGCAGCTTTTGACAGCGCTCATGGTCAAAAGCTCCAATGACATTGCCCAGGCCCTAGCGCGGGATCATTCGGGTTCAGTGGAGGCGTTCGTGGTGGCGATGAATGCTAAGGCGAAGGAGCTGGGCTTAACGGATTCGGAATTCCAAAATCCGCATGGGTTGCCGTCAGAACCTGAGCAGTTTTCGACCGCACGTAATCTCTCCAAGATTGCCGCGGTGGCGGATTTGCATCCTGATATCCGGGCGATGATCAAGACCAAACGATTTGTGTTTGAGCGCGTTGGGCAGTCGAGCCTGACGTTGGAGAACACGAACCGGGTTCTGCACAACTACTCGATCTGTGATGGGATGAAGACCGGATTTACGAATGCTGCGGGTTATTGTTTGGTGGCCAGTGGGGAGAAAAATGGCAAACGCCGCATTGTGGTGGTGCTCAATGGCGGCAAGTCCGGGGTTTGGGCAGATGCGCAGGCGCTCTTGGAGTGGGCGGTGCGGGCCTAGAGCATTTTAATTAAAACTGTAGCCGCTCCTTTGAGGCGGCGGAGGTGGATCTGGGTCGTCGTCAGCTTGGGACGTATGTTCTCATATGCCCCGGCGCTGCCAACGGCCCATCTCCACCTCCGGCGCTCCCAAATCAACAGCCACATCTTTTCTTAAAATGCTCTAAACAGGGTCAGCAGCGGCGGGCTTCACGGGCGGTGATGCGGTGAGCGTCGCTGCTTTGAAAGTGAGTGATGGCGACGGCAAGGGCATCTGCGGCGTCGGCAGGTGGGGTTTCTTTCAACCGCAGCATGGAGCGGATCATGAATGCGACTTGCTCTTTGGCGGCGGCTCCCCGCCCGACAGCCGCTTGTTTGATCTCGCGCGGAGCGTATTCATAAATGGCCAGTCCATGCTCTGCGGCAGCGATGAGGGCGGCACCGCGGGCAGAGCCAAGTACAATGGCGGTCTTCAGACTCTGCACAAAGATCGTGGCCTCAATGGCGCAAACCGTGGGGTGGAACTCTTTGATGACGTCATTGAGTTGCTCCCGAATGGCAACCAAACAGCCGGAGGGAAGGAGTTTGGGCGTATTGGTGATGGTGCCATAAGCGAGCGCCCGCAATTCTCTGCCACGGGATTCGACGATTGCATACCCTGTCTTGCGCAGAGCAGGGTCAATGGCGAGCACGCGCTCTGGTTCGGAGGTGTCCACAGATCAGTAGCGGTTTGGCGACTTTTTTCCCCAGCGGGAGCCGATGCGGAAAAGCTGGTCGAGAGAGATAGCTCCCGAACCAAACAGGGTCAGCGTGAAAGCCGTCAGTAGATAGAGCCAGCACAGCTCTGAGAAGGCCCCGTAATCGGTGCTGGCAAAGCCAAGTGCGGTAGCACAAAGGGCGATCATCAAAGCTGCTGAAAAGCGGGTCAGGAAACCCGTGATCCAGGAAAACGAGACGACGATTAGAATGGCGGCCGTCGTCGGCGCGGCGAGGTGAGCCATGGGGACGCCTTGCTCGACAAAGATGGGCACCCAGTCCCAAGGCAGTTCCTTCCAGACAAACTGATAGGCTTTCAAGGAGGCTTCCCAGGCATGACGTGTCAGCAGCACCAAGCCTGCACCGATGCGCAAGACGGAGGCTGTTTTGAAAAGAGAAGCCAGCGGGTTTTGATCAACGCGGGGTTTGGATCCGTAAGATTCGAGCATGAGGCAGGGGCTGCGGTGGGTGGCAGCCAATCAAAGGTCTGCGGAAAGGGTGATGATGTCCCCGGCATTGAGCCGCCAAACGTCATCAGCGGCGGGGATGGAGCGGAAATAACGCTTCTGGCCTTCGCGCGTGATGTAAAGTCCGCGCGCACTGGAGGCTGGCTTGCGCCCACCGGCCAGACGCACAGCATCGGCGACGGAAATACCGTCATAGAGGGGGAGTGGTTGCGGTCCTGCTGCCAAGTCCCCATCGACGGAGATCACCGCGATGTTTTCGACTGAAACGATGTGAACCGCTACGGGTGAGGATGTGCGCCCGCCGACGCGAAACACCGCCCCGATGGCCTGAGCCGCCTCAGGCAGTTTTAGGCCACGGAGATTGGCGGTGCCAATCTTACCAATCTTTGCTGAGCCATCGAGTTCGATGACCGCGAGTCCTTTCCAGAGAGATTTGGCCGAGCGCAGGCCTTCGTGGACCTGGAGCCGAAGTGTGTGGCCTGGACGCAGCGTGCCACGCGGATCAAAGGCAATGTCGGGATCGTTGCTGTCCAGTTTATCGCCGCTACCAGGCAGGATGCGCTTCACCTGGGTCATGTCGGGCAGACTGGGCAGACTGGGTAACCTGGGCAGGGGAATGGACGGCGTGTACTTCTTGAGGGTGTCACAGCCGCTGAAGCCGAGCACCAGCAGGCCTGCGGTGAGAAGGGAAAGGGGTTGGGAGGTCATGCGGGGCAGAAGGGAAACTGTGGAGGCAAACCCCCATCATGCGGCCAGAGTGGCACGTTGCAAGGAGCGATTGGGGGCGGTGGCGCCACTCACGGGCTGGTGGTTTCAGGTGTGACACGTTCAAAAGTAGTCCAGTGGGACAGCACACCAAAAAGACCAAAGGTGATGGCCAACAAGAAAATCAGGAGAAGCAGCCAGCGCAGCCCTGGGATAAGCGGTTTGGTGTGGCGGCGGCGACGGCGGGACATGGGCTGAGCTCGAATACGGAAACCGTTCAGACAACGCGCAGTGGCGGGCCGCTGCAAATGATTTGTTTGTCGCTGGAATGTGCCAATTGCGCTGAACTGCGCCCCCAGTCTGGCCGCACACGTAAGTTTGATTTGTGAAACTCAGATTAGTCTTGGGAGTGGCGATGCTTTGTTCTTGCAGTGTTCTGCCAAGACCTGGGTCGGATTTGCAAAAGCAGGTGAATTCAGAACTGGAGGCAAAGCCCTTGCTGACG
>JBIIUD010000115.1:0-7103 GCA_044340175.1 Verrucomicrobiaceae bacterium | reverse complement strand
CTGTTTGTGGGATGGGTTTATCACCATGTAGGCAAGGGCGCCGATCAAGGCAGTAATCTCATCATTGATGAGATCCATGAGACAGGCGGGATGGTGCCGACGCGGATGGCACCCTTGGTTCTGATTGGCACTCTGATGACACACGCGTTTGGTGGATCCGCTGGCAGAGAAGGTACGGCGGTGCAAATGGGGGGCGGACTGGCGGGCGGGTTGGCCCGGCTTTTTCGAGTTGGTGGCGAAACTCGGCGGGTAATGCTGATGTGCGGGGTGGCGGCGGGTTTTGGATCAGTCTTTGGCACACCCTTGGCGGGGGCGATTTTTGCCATGGAAGTGCTGGTGATTGGTCGCATCCAATACGATGCGCTGGTGCCGGTTTTGCTGGCGGCAGTTCTGGGGGACGCGGTCTGCACGGCATGGGGGGCGCACCATACGATGTATCACTTGGATGTGGCTCCAGGAGAGGGCTTGCGAGCGCTGTTCGATGGCATGTTGATGGTGAAAGTAGCGCTGGCGGGCTGTATTTTTGGGCTAATGGGGCGCGGATTTGCTGGATTGACGCATGGTTTGCAGCGGGGGTTTGCCAAACTCTCTCCCTATGCGCCACTGCGACCATTGATGGGGGGATGTGTGGTCATCGCCTTGGTTTATTTGCTGGGGACGCGGGAGTATCTGGGCCTGGGGGTGGAGGCTGGCCCTGCGGGTGGAACCTCGATTTTGTCTTCGTTTGAGGTTAATGGGGCGCAACCATGGGACTGGTTGGGGAAAACGGTGTTCACGGCGGTGACTTTGGGTAGTGGCTTCAAAGGCGGGGAGGTGACGCCGCTGTTTTACATTGGGTCCACGTTGGGGCATTGGGTGGGCGGATTGTTGAATGAACCGACCGCGCTTTTTGCGGCGCTCGGCTTTCTTGCGGTTTTTGCGGGGGCATCAAACACGCCGTTGGCCTGCACGCTGATGGGGGTAGAGTTGTTTGGGGCGCACCATGCCGTGTCGTTTGCGGTGGTCTGCTTTTTGGCCTACCAATGCAGTGGGCACCGGGGGATTTATCGGGCGCAGCAGGTCGCTGTGAAGAAGGGGGGGCGGCAGATCCACAGTGATCCAAAGGTCCTGCCTTAATGAGGGTGAGGTAGGGGGAAATTATGTCTGGAAATGTCCAGGTTTTACGCTGAGATAGGCAAGGTATGCGGTTTTTGTGTCCGAAGTTTAAACAATACAAGTGGGGATGGCTGGCCAGCCTGGCTTTCGCCTGGTTTGGGGTGACCGCTGAGGGACTGTGGGCTCAAGATTTGGCACCGTTGGCTGAAGCAGAAAAGAAGTCGAACGTGGATGGAGGTGGAGAGAAACCGCAGGTGGCCGCGGAGGAGGTGGATGCTCTTGTTGTGGCTCCTGTTGAGCGAGTCTTAGATTTCAGTCTGACGGAGCAGCAGTTGGCGAGCTTCAAGGCAAAGCTGCCCAAGGCCTACCAGAAACTCTCGCAAAGAAAGCCGTTTCATATGGTGGCGCTGGGGGATTCGATTGTGGAGATGTTCGGTTACGACGACGACAAGGAAAACTGGATCAAAGGGTATCCGGCGCGTTTTGCCGAGCAGTTGGCAAGGCAGTTTTTTTACACTGGAGGGGTGCGCATCATCAAGCCTTCGAAGGGGAAGCCGGAGAAGTTGCAGCCGCATCGGGGTAAGGAGATCACCCTGAGGAATCTGGGGCGTGGGGGCAAGCTGAGCATTCATGCCATACAAGCGCTGTCCACTTACGGATTGGAGACACCTCCGGATCTGGTGCTGGTCAGTTTTGGCATCAATGATGCGAATACTGGATTGGACCTGGGGGTGTATGCACGGGCGTTTCAAGACGTGATCGCCACGGTGCGTGCGGCGGGGGGAGAGGTCGTGCTGCTGGGGCCGACGTTGCTTGTGGGCGACCCGCCTGAGGCGGAAATGGCAAAGACGCGGGCTTTTAGTGATACCCTCAAGGAAGTGGCGGAGGACAGTGGGGCCTTTTATGTGGATTTGGCGGATTTGACCGACTTGGTGAAGTTGCCTTTGGAATTGGAGCGGCCCGCGGAGGTGTTCACTGCGGTGGTGGACCAATACCGGCGTTTCTTTGACCATGACAACGCGGTGGACTGGGTGCACCCAAGGCCAGCTCTGCACGAAGTGTTGGGGAGGAAGATCTTTCGGGAGTTGATTGACGGTCCGACCGCGGTGCCGTGGGAGGTGGGGCCGGGTGATCTGCAAATTTTGGACAATAAGACATTGGAACTGAAGGTGCCGATAAAGAACACAGCGGCGGCGAAGACCAAGTTTGTCGCTTTGCCCTTGGTGACGATGTCGTGGAAACCGATGGACGCGACGCCAGAGATGGAGCTGGCCCCAGGGGAATCACGCGAGTTGAAGATCCGCTACCTACGCCGGGAGGATGCTCAAGGTCTGAGCAGCTATGGCATGCCGAGCCATGAGCCGATCTTGCGTCTGCCGCTGCTAGTGAGCGCTGGTGGAATGGTAAGAATTGCCGATGTGCGATCGACCTTAAAACCTGCGGTGATGCTTTGGAAGATTGAGACGCAGTTCAATTTGGAGAAAGAATACCGACCAGTGAATCTGCTGAGAAATACGAGTGCAGAGCCTATTAGTGGCACGTGGGAGGCCACTTGGCTGGATCAAAAACTGACGGGGAACTATCAGATCGAGGCGGGTGCCCAGCAGGAACTGCCTTTGAAGTTCAAACTGCCGGAAACGAAGCAAGGGCTGCCTTTCAATAGGGAATCCGAGCTGCTGGTTCATGTGAAGGTGAAGGGACAAGAACTGCGGTTCCGTCGGCGCGTGGACTTGACGCAAAATTTTGGGCTCAAGCAGCCTGTGCCGATGATGAACCAGGATGAAAAGGCATCCCCCATGCTGCCTCAACTAGGGGAACGCAGCCGATCGATCACGTTGAAGGCGGATGCGGACAAAGATACTCTGTTTGTGACCTTTGACCTGCGTGGCATTGATTTGAAAAATGATCCTGCAACGGGACAGAGTTGGGTAGCCACGCTGAATCTGGATGCGCGCTCCTATGGCAAGCGGCTGAGCCGGGGTGTGACCGATCCCTTGAGAATCAGCGGTTCAGCGTCTGATGGTCCAGCAACGGTTACCGGTATCCAGCCGTGGGCCTTTGGTACGGGATATGCGGCCTCTTTTGATGAGACGCAAGTGAAGGCGGTGGTCTCGAGTGGCAGTGAGGGCGCACGGCGCATCACCATCAGCTTGCCGCGCTCCTATTTGTACCTGCACGAGTGGGCGCTAGGGAATGGCAATAGCCAAGTTGGACTCAACGCCACGTTCAACTTTTGGCAACCTGCAGTGAATGGTGCCAGCGCTGGCGGTTACCTGCCCGACGCCCTGCATAACTTGATTTACAATCGGCATCGGGATGATGCGGAAGGAAGTGCTGTGCTTGAACTCACGGCGGAACCCACTCAGCGCTGGACGGTATCGATTCATTAATTGCAAGCGCAGGAGGCAAAGGAGACGTAAGGCTTAGCTAATCATGGAAAACGATAGACCGGGAAAAAAACTTTGGGATAGGGCAGCGTGGCGGGATGCGGCCTTTTTTTGGAAATACCTGAAGCCTCATCAGGGGGTGTTCATCCCGGCGATGATTGCGTTGGTGCTGACGGCAGGTATGATGCTGGTCTTCTTCAACGAACTGGGGGAGTGGATTGCCGCCGGGGTAGGATTTGCCAAAGAGGAGGTGGATGCGGTCGCGCTTAAAGAGAAGGCGAAGTCGTCGGCGCTTTTTTTGGTGGGCTTAGTGGCGGTGCAGGCAGTGATTGCGTTCTTTCGGATTTTATTGTTCGCGAAGGCGTCAGAACGGGCGCTGGCGGCGCTGCGGCGGGACACGTTCAGCCAGATCATCCGACTGCCAATGGCGACACTGGGCGCGCGGCGGGTGGGCGAACTGGCCTCTCGATTGGCCAATGATGTGGAGTCCATGCGGGAGACTCTGGTGGTCACAATCCCACAGGCGATTCGGCACGGCGTGATGCTGTTGGGGGCGATGGCGATGTTGTTTTTGCTCTCAGTGAAGTTGGCGCTCTTCATGATGGCAACGATCCCTGTTGTGCTGGTCATGATCGCCTTTTTTGGGACGCGAATCCGGAAGCTGACTCGGAAGTCACAAGATGATCTGGCGGCGGCTCAGGTGGTGGTGGACGAGAGTTTGCTGGGCATTGTGAGCGTGAAAGCGTTTTGCAATGAGATGTATGAGATCGCACGCTACGATCGGCGGATTGATACGTATCTCGGCACGGCGATCAAGGCGGCGTTGCCAAGGGCGTCGTTTGTCGCGTTCATCATTTTTTGCTTCAGTGTGGCGCTGGTGGCGGTGACGTGGTTCGCTACCGAGATGGTGGCGGAAAAGCTCATCCGGCAGGAGGACTTGTTGAATTTCGGGCTCTTCTCCGGGTTGGTGGGGATGTCGTTCATGCAGTTTGCGGAATTGATCACCCAGATTCAGCGCACCCTTGGTGCCACGGAGCGAGTGCGGGAAATCCTCGCGGATGAATGTGAGGAGTCGGCGACTGAGTTGCCGGTGGCAAGGCTTCAGGGAGACATCGCGATGGAAGGGGTGAGCTTTTTCTATCCCACCCGGCCTGACGCCCTGGTGCTCCAGGATTTTAATCTGTCCATGAAGGCGGGGCAGCGTGTGGCGCTGGTGGGGCCGAGTGGTTCGGGTAAGACGACAACAGTGTCGTTGCTTTTCCGTTTTTATGAGCCGACGGCAGGTCGGATCCTGTTTGACGGCAAACCGGCGGGGGAACTGCCGCTGCACACGCTGCGGAAAAACCTGGCCCTGGTGCCGCAGGAGGTGCTGCTCTTTGGTGACAGCATCCGGGAAAACATCGCCTATGGTCGCCCAGGGGCCACTGAAGCGGAAATACGGGAAGCAGCGCTCAAGGCCAATGCGCATGAGTTTATTGAAAAATTGCCTCAGGGCTATGACACCCAGGTGGGGGACCGCGGAACGCAACTGTCCGGTGGACAGCGGCAGCGCATTGCCATCGCCCGAGCGATCTTGGCGGATCCAGCGATTTTGATTCTGGATGAAGCTACCAGCAGCCTGGATGCGGAGAGTGAGCGGTTGGTGCAGGACGCGCTGGACAAGCTCATGGAGAATCGCACCTCGATCATCATCGCGCACCGCCTCTCGACCGTGCGCCGTTGTGATCAAATCCTCGTCCTATCAGCTGGTACCGTGATCGAGCGTGGGACGCACGAGGAATTGGTGGCCAACGCTGGCAGTCTCTATGCGACGCTGGCGCGGTTGCAGTTGGAGTGATTCAGCGGGGCAGCTTGGAGAAATCAAACTGGCAGCAGCCAAGATTGAGCACGTTCTTCTTTTCCGCCAAATGGGCGGTGAAAGCAGGGGCTAGTGAATAGAGGCGCTGCTGGCCATTTTTCTCTTGTTCAATGAGGCCCGCCTCTCGCAGCACGCGGAGGTGCTTGGAAACGTTGTACTGAGTGATGTCGAGGGTCTCAGAGACCTCATTCACGCTGCACTGCTTTTTGAGCAGCATGCGAATGATGCGCAGGCGGCTTTCTTCGCCGAGCGCTTTCATGGCCAGGATGCAGTCAAAGTTTTTCACGTGAGGCTATTCATGAGGTCGCTGGAGAAATCAAGTTCAGCAGCAGCCTGGGGCGGGCAGACAGCCTCCGATGGCGGGGTTGCCTTCGCCATCGCGATGCGTGGGAACGGGTTTGCCGGGGCGGAAATGCTCCTGGTGCTCCAGTCGGGCCGACAAACCGGTGAATTGCGCCGTCACGGAAGCGAGGGCGGTGGTCAGCGCCTCGAGAAGGGCTTCAGGGTCAGCCTCAGCGCGCAAATTGACGATGAGTTGGCCGCCTGTGCTGGGTTCGTCCAGCTTGATGCCGCTTTCGGGGATGTTGTCATTGCGCACCAGATTGACGGAGGCAATCTCGCCAGCGATGCCGTCATCGGGACTGTAAGTCATCTTCAAATGAGCCACCTCTGCCTGTTCTGATTGGAGCTGGGATTGGATATGGGCGGCGAGCGATTGCAGGTAAGCGTTGGCGTCAAATTCATCCTCTGCTGCCAGTGTGACCGTGGCGTTCAGCCATCCGAGCAGGGCCTCGCCATCGGCATAGACCTCGTAGTCCACTTCCATGGTCGCGTGAGTGCCTTGGGTTTCCTTTGTCAGGATGTCGTACCAAGCGGGCAGGCCGACCTGATCTCGAACTGAAGCGCTCAGCACAAAGGCGCCGGGGAAGGTGGTTTCGAGCGCATCCACGAGTTCGGCAAGTTGCTCGGGCGTGAGAAGTTCCTGTTTGTTCACCACGATGACATCCGCCTCCTCCAGTTGCTTTTTGTAGATGTAGGCGACTTTAGAAGAGAAATTGCCACCGTCATCCAGGCCCAGAATACGGCGCGCGCGGATGGGGTCCACCAGCACACTGAGCGGCGCGATGGTGAATTGGTCTCCATACATCCGTCGCAGCGGATAAGTCACTGTGGCCACCAGATCGGTGCAACTGCCCACAGGTTCGGCGATGAAGACATCCGGCCGCGTGGCGTCGGTCAGTTTGGCGGCAGCATCCACCAGCGTGTTGAATCGACAGCAGAAACACCCGCCAGCGATTTCCTCGGTGGCAAAGCCCTGGTGGCGCATGAGTTTGGTGTCCACCAGGCCACCCGCCTGATCATTGGTGATGAGGCCGACGCGCAACCCCTGATCCGAAAGGTGTCGCGCAAGTTTGCCCATGGCAGTGGTCTTGCCGGCGCCGAGGAAGCCGCCGATCATGATGTAGCGGGCTTTGGTTTTAGGGGTGTCTTCACTCATAGGTTTGTATCAAAGAACGCTTCTGGGAGGGCTTCGTTGCAGGTGATGTATGCGTGATCAAGCAGATTTGCAAATTTTGTCCTTCTCGCCCCGGCTTTTATGCAGGTCAAAGGTTGTATAGAAAAGGGCGACGTCCAAGCATGCAACAGGGCTTACGCACCAAAATCCTTCCAGCAGTTTCAAGGCACGAGACAATGGGATCTCCCGCAGATTCAGGGAGGCCCACAGATTCCCTTTGAAAGAAATCTGCTGGCCTCCCTGAGCC
>JBIIUD010000114.1:0-7173 GCA_044340175.1 Verrucomicrobiaceae bacterium | reverse complement strand
GAAGAATGGCGACCTGCTCGTGCTCTGCTCAGGGTGGACGGATGTGAAGCAACCACAGCGCCCCAAACAAGCGGTGTTTCGCGACGACATTCTCAGCACCTGGGTCTGTCGTAGCAGCGACGGTGGCAAAACTTGGACGCAAATCAAAGCGTTTCCGAAACCCGATGATGGCTGGACAAACTACATCCCGTTTGGCGATATCAAACAAGGCGAAGACGGCGCGCTGCATGTCTCCTGCTATGGCGGTGAGTGGACCGACCCCAACAAAAGCACGAAGACCAAGGGGTATCGCTCCTGGCATTTCCGCAGCGATGACGACGGCAAAACATGGACGCGAACCGGAACGATTCACAAAACCGGCAACGAGACCACGCTTCTCCATCTCGGTGGCAAACGCTGGCTGGCCGCCGCGCGTGAAACAGCCATGGACCTCTTCATTTCCGAAGACGACGGCCTGACCTGGGGTGCGCCCAATCGCGTCACCCAGAAGAATGAAATCAATGGTCACCTCCTGCGGCTGAAGGACGGTCGCATCCTGCTCGCCCATGGCAGCCGCGTGAAAGGACAGTTTGGCGTGCTTGCCAAGATCACTGCGGATGAGGGCAAGACTTGGGCCGAGCCCATCCGCATCGCCGACACGCTCGAATCCGACT
Source organism: Verrucomicrobiaceae bacterium (assembly GCA_044340175.1). Lineage (GTDB taxonomy): Bacteria > Verrucomicrobiota > Verrucomicrobiia > Verrucomicrobiales > Verrucomicrobiaceae > JAGRPD01. Next base: position 6,520 of record JBIIUD010000114.1, on the reverse strand, counting down.
GCGGCTATCCGAGCACCGTCCAGCGCGCCGATGGCAAGCTCGTCACCGCTTGGTACTCAAAGACCTCTGAAAATCACCAACGCTATCACATGGGCGTCGCTATTTGGGACGTGCCAGCGCCATGAAAAGCCGAACCATGACGATTTGGGCAGCCTTTTCAGTGGCATCATTCGCTGCTGACCGAACGCTGCTTTTCGTCGATGACCAAGACATTCTCTACCGTGCGGGCACACGGCGCATTTTGGAACAACCCGTGCGTCATGCCCGAAACCCGCTCATCTCCGAGGACAGGCCCTGGGAAATGGCCATCGCATGGACGAGCGTGCATCGCGACAAGGCCACCGGCAAATACCAACTCTGGTATCAGGCCTACGCCGGAAAGCGCGCCCAGCTGAAAACCCATGAATGCGTCGTCTGTTATGCCGAATCAGCCGACGGCATTACCTTCACGAAACCGGCGCTCGGCCTCTTTGATTTCAATGGCGAGAAGAACACGAACATCGTGCTGATTGGCAGCGGCTTGTATGGCGACCGCTACTGCAATAGCGTCATTGTCGATGCCAAGGAGCCTGACGCAAACAAGCGTTACAAGATGCTCTATTACGACTGGGCCAAGACAGCCAAGGGCGAACTCGTCGCCGGACTGCACCTGGCCTTCTCACCGGATGGCATCTGCTGGACGAAGCATCCCGATGCCCCGCTCTACACTACATCGTTTGGTGGCAAAAAACTGCAGCCACCCTTCTTGAACGAAAATCCCTACAGCGAAACGACGCTGCCAGATGGCCGAGTGAAACGACAGCTTCTGAGGCCCATCAGCATGTCCGATGCAGCCGATCCGCTGTATGACCCCAAACGCAAAGTGTGGGCCATTTACGGCAAGGCCTGGATTCCAGGTCCTGACGGCGGGCTGGCTTGGAAGCATGGCATGGGCCGCATCGAAAGCCGCGACCTTCTCCACTGGAGCAAGCCTCAAATCGTCTGCTTTCCCGATGAGCAGGATGGCGCGCTGGAGTTTCACACCTCGCCCGTCTTTTTCCGCCATGATTGCTACTTCAGCCTCAATCAAATCCTCAACCGCCCCGGCGGTGGCACCATGGATATCGAGCTCATGCTCAGTCGCGATGGACTCGATTGGCGGCGACCGTTTCGAAAGGATCTCTGGTTGCAACGCAGCTCTGGCGATCAATTCGACAGCGGCACCCTCGCCACCAACGCCGATCTCATCCTCGAAGGCCGCGAGATGCGCTTTTACTACGGTGCCTACAGCAGCGGCGCCATCGGAGGCGGCTCCAACATCACCGGTGATCAGCAAAAGAGCGGCGTCGGTATGGTCTCACTGCCACTGGATCGTTTCGCAGGTCTGCGCAGCGAACCGGAGCTCCCCACTGCAAAAATCAAAAGCCCGCCCGACATCGGCCAGATCACCCTTAAGCCACTGGATTTCAAAGGCCGCACTGAAATCTATGTGAACGCCAATGCCGCTGGTGGAGCCCTGTGGGGCGAGATCCTCGACGAGGATGGATTCCGCCTGCCCGGCTTCGACAAAGCGAATTGCTTACCCTTGAAAAAAGACACGCCGCGTTATCGCTTTTCCTGGAAAGACAAGAAAATCGCTGACCTTCCGCCCGGCAATTACCACCTCCGCATTCACCTTCAGAAGGCGACGGTGTATTCCATCACCCTGCATTGAGACATGAACCGTCTTGCGTTTATCCTGTTCGCATTCGTCTCCTGCCTGTCGGCTCAGGACAAACATGCGCCGATGCATCGGCTCACTTGGGAAGAGTATGTGGGCACGCTGGCACATTGGCGGAAAACCTTTCCAAAGGTGGCAGTACTCGAATCGCGTGGGATGAGCGGGCAGAACATGCCGGTGTATTTGCTGAAGATCACCGATCCCACGGTGAAGAGTGTGGACAAGCAGGTCTGCCTTGTCACCACACTGCACAGCGGCCCAGAGCGCACCGGCACGACCGGGGCGATGGCCTTTGCGGAATGGTGCCTGAGCGATGATCCCCTGGCGGTAGAGACACGGAAAAAGCAGATCGTGCTCATCATGCCCTGCGTGAACCCGCTGGCGATGTTTTACACGGATCGCTTCCGCAATGAGCACGGCGTTGATCCTTACACGGGTACCGGACGCGTGGGAAAGATCTGGGATGTGAAATCGATGACGATCCACAAGCCAGAACAAGCACCCGAGCTCACGGCAGTGCTCTCCGTGATCGACGAATACCAACCAGAGGTGCATGCGGACCTGCATGGCACCGGTTTGCAGGAGTATGCGCCGGACCAGCTTGGCTCGCGCCGCATGTATCAGGGCCAAATCATGACGGAGGTGACGGGCGGGGCGTATTCGAACTTTGCACTGCGCCCTTGGGACTGGCGCGTGACGGAGGCGATGATCGCCGCTGGCAAGGAGGCGGGCTTCCCATCGGATCGCTTCGAGGCAGATGCGCAACGCACGTTTTGGGGTCCAGAACTGGCCCCACTGGGCAAGAAGCTCTGGCACGGCATGCCGATGTTTTATTCAGCGCACTACGGCTACGCGAAATATCACACAATGGTCATCACGCAGGAGGTGGCGTGGGAGCAGAGCCTCGTCGCACGGATGAAGGGTCTCATGAAGATCGGCAACGAGGCGTGGCTGGATGAAAAAGCGCCGGGGTATCCCGTGAACCGCATGCGGCACTTCGTCGGGCATTTTGTCACTGCCTATGGCCGCAATGCCACCGAGCGCCGCGCGAGCCGTGTGGAGCTGTGGAATCAGCAAAGCGAGTTCGCGCTCGGTTTTCTTTATCCACAAACGGTGGGACGCGAAAGCTTTGTCGTGGCCACATCGGCTGCTGCGAAGAAGAGGATCGCCACAGGTGCGTTTCCTGAAGCGGTGAAAAAGTTCATCGCTGCCGGCCCCGAGCTCAAAGTGGCGATGGAAATGCCGAATGAGCAACTGCTCGCCGCGTCAACCGATGCGACGATCACCAAAGGCATCGGTTTTCGGATGCGGTTGCCGTATCGTGCCCCCACCAAACTCGATGTGCGACTCAACGGCCGCGCTTTGAAGCCTGTCGCAGCCGATGGCTATGAAAGCTGGTTCGCGGACGGTTTCACGCAAGTACAGGTGAACGTGCCGCCGCAGAAACTCGCGGCCGATGGCCTGTACTTCATCACCTGTGCTTACGAGCCCGATGAGCAACGCCCCAACGGCTGGATGCCACCCGCTGAAGTGCGCAAACTCTATGCCACCGATAAAGCCGACGCCACACCCGCGACCCACGTCGATGTGGCCTATGGCCCGCACTTTCGCCAGACGATGGATATGTGGCTCGCGAAGTCCACCAAGCCGACACCGGTCGTGTTTTACATCCACGGCGGCGGTTGGGGAGCTCAGGACAAGACGGACATCCATCAGCATCTCGATGTGCGCGCGTTTCTCGAGGCCGGCATCTCAGTGGCCTCGATCAACTACCGCTTCCTCGCCGATGCGAACGCCGCCAAGGTCACGCCACCGCTGCAATGGCCGTTACTGGATGCGGCACGAGCCTTGCAGCATCTGCGCTCGAAAGCGAGTGAGTGGCATCTCGACAAAACACGCATCGCCGCCTGTGGTGTGAGCGCTGGTGGCTGTTCTAGCCTCTGGCTGGCGATGCATGATGACATGGCCGATGCAAACAGTGCTGATCCCATCGCCCGTGAATCCACCCGCGTGCTTTTCACGGTCACGAAGGCCCCGCAGCCCTCGCTGGATCCGAAGCAGCTTGTCGAATGGATTCCCAACAGCGAATATGGCGGTCACGCGTTTGGCTACGCTGGCAAAACACGCAAAGAGACCTTCGCGCCCTTCCTGGCCAATCGCGAAAACCACCTCGCCGACCTCCGCAAGTGGTCGCCGATTTCGCATGCCAGCACGGATGATCCACCCGCCATCCTCATCACCACCAAAGAAGACAAACCGCCAGTGAAAGGCGAGTCGCAAAATGATCCCACGCACAGTGCGGTCCTGGGATTGATGCTCCAAGATGCGCTCCAACCTCTCGGTGTGAAATGCGAGCTGCGGCATCCGTTTGATGGCAAACCGGAGACCCGCATGCAAGAAATCCTTCTTCAAAATTTACTCTCACCTGCCCCATGAAATTCATCGCCTCTCTCCTTACCCTTGCTTGCACCCTTCAGGCCAATGAACCGATCAATATTGGCAGCCGCAGAGAGCTGTTCGTGGATCGCTTCCTCATTGATACGATGAAGGGCACCGATCTGCGCCTTCAGACGCCGCGAGATGAAGGGGTGGCCTTCAAGTTCGATAAACCCTGGGAAGGTCTGTTCAGCGGTTACGCCAGCGTCGTGACGCTGGAAGATGGCAGCCTCCGCGCCTACTATCGTGGCAAGGCCGTCGCCAATCGCGATGGCAGCGAAGAAGAAGTCACCTGCGTCGCAGAATCCACCGACGGCCGCACGTGGACCAAGCCCCAACTCGACCTCTATGAGGTCATGGGTGCGAAACACAACAACGTCGTGCTCATGAGCGCGAACACTGCCACCCACAATTTCAGCCCTTTCCTTGACACCCGCCCCGGTGTGCCTGCCGACCAACGTTTCAAGGCTTTTGGCGGCACCATGGACAGCAATGGCCTCACGGCTTGGGTGTCAGCCGACGGCTACCGTTGGCGAAAGCTCGCACCCGACCCCGTCATCACCAAGGCCATGGTGCCCTTCAAATACATGTTTGACTCCCAGAACGTGCCGTTTTGGTCGGCTGCTGAGAACCGCTATGTTGCCTACTACCGCGTCTTCGAAGACGGCATCCGCCGCATCGTCCGCAGCGAGAGCACGGACTTCCTCAAATGGTCCGCGCCCGTGCTCCTGGCGTATCACCATCCCGAGATGGAGGCCCCCATGGAACATCTCTACACCAACCAAACCCATCCCTACTTCCGCGCCCCTCACCTCTACGTCGCCATCGCCGCGCGCTTCATGCCCAATCGCCAAGTGCTGTCAGACGAGCAAGCCCGCGCCATCAACGTCAACCCCGGCTACTTCAAGGACACCTCCGACGCCATCTTCATGACCACACGCCCGTCTGAGAGCAAAGAACACCTCGGCCGTTACGAGCGCACCTTTTTGGAAGGCTTTATCAAGGGTGGCATTGGCGCACAGAACTGGGTTTCACGCACCAACTATCCCGCGCTGAATGTGGTGCCGACAGGGGCCAGCGAGATGTCGATCTTCGTTAATCAAGACTACGCCCAACCCACCGCGCATCTGCGTCGCTACTCGCTGCGCACCGACGGCTTTGCTTCCTTGCACTGTTCGTATGCTGGTGGTCATGCGATCACGAAGCCAATCCTCTTCGAAGGTCGCGAGCTTTCGCTCAATTTCTCTACCTCGGCTGCAGGTGGGATAAAGATCGGCCTTGAGGATCTCTCGGGCATACCGATCCAGGGCTTCTCCATCGATGATGCGGTAATGCAGATCGGCAATGAAATCGACCGTCGTGTCAGCTGGAAATCCGGAACCGACGTTAGCGCCCTGGCGGGCAAGCCCATTCGTCTGCGCATCTCCATGAAAGATGCCGACCTCTTCTCCTTCCAGTTCATGAAGTAGCTCATGAAGAATCTCCTGTATCTCGCCGCCAGCACCCTTACGGCCTTTGTGCATGCTGCCGACACGCCGCCCATCGTCGGCCTTTGGATGATGGGACAATCCCTTTGCGATGGCTCGGAGTCGCTGCCGGTGGTTTCCACGGAGGGCTCAAAATGGGGCAATCGGATGTTTGAGCTTGGCGTGCGAACGTGGTTGGCGAAGGACAACTCGGCGACGCCGGAGAAGCGGGCTGATGATTCTTTTCGACTCGTGCCGCTGCGGGCGACAGTGAATGGCGGGCTCGGCGAGACGATTGCGAACGGAATGGCGGATCATCTCCAGGCGGCGCGTGAGGCCAAAGACGCATCGGTGTATCTAGTGGCATGCGCAGGTCAGGGTGGCAGGCAGATCCAGGAGCTTTCAAGCGCGGATTTGTCGGTGGATGAGCGCACACCGGAGTCGCGACGGCATGGGGGCGGGTATTACAAGACGAGTCTGGATGACGCACGGCGGGCGAAGGCTCTGAGACCCGATTTTCGCATCGAGGCGCTCTACTGGATGCAGGGCGAGGGCAATGGCGGACCGACGGGCGGCATCGTGCCGGCGCGTTGGGAAGCGGAGCTGCCCCGCCCAAAGGGACTGGCGTGGTATCGGGATCAACTCATGGCGTATCGTCGGCAATGGTCCGCAGACCTGTGTGCGATGACCGGACAAAGCGGCGAACTGCCGATGTTCACCTACCAGACGCTCGGTCCAGCGGGCGAGGCTCAGCTCATGGCCGCGGACGCGGATGAGTCGATCCATCTCGTAGGCCCGCACTACGCGGTGCCGAGTGCGCTGAACAGCCTCTACCCGCCCGGACGGCATGGCGATGCCATCCACCTTGCCGCCGATGGCGAGCGTTGGTGGGGCGAGCAGGTGGGCAAGGTGATGCACC
>JBIIUD010000113.1:0-7188 GCA_044340175.1 Verrucomicrobiaceae bacterium | reverse complement strand
GCCATCCATACGCCTTCGGTGAACCCTCCTTTGGCATCAAACATCCAGGAGCGGATGTGTTGATGGGAGGCGTCCCAGGCAATGCGGATGCTACCCTCCTGAGGTTCTCCGTCGGCAGTGGAGGTGAGCATTCCGCCAATCAGATAGTTGCCGGTAGGATCCCAGCCAAAGGCAAGGTCGACACGCACACCCTCAGGGTCCATGTATGTCCACTCTCCCTTCAATACAGCAGCGAGGGCGGCGAGATGGCCAGCGCCTTCGGTAACGTCCTCGAGAGTTCGGGAACTGGCAATCTTCCAAGCACCTGGTTCGGTGCTAGTGAGAACAGTCGTGTAACGAAAGGACCGTGGCGGAGCGTTCTCCTCAGCGGTCGGGGTAAGATGATAGATACCGTCTTCGATGGCCAGATTCGGTGCCACGAGGCGGACGGAATCTGCCTCAATGGCGATCTGAAATTCGGAGGTAGCGAAGAGTTCCTCGTAGAGTGACTGAATCTCAGTCCGGCCTGAGGTAAGCTGGTCTCCAGACAAACTGAGGATTTCCCCTTCTTCCGTGAACAGTGCCGCGATGGCTTTGGCATCCTGCTGATTGTAGGCACTGACAAAGTCTTCAGCTGCTTTTTGCAGGCCATCGATTTGTGGAGTGGGCAAAGGCTCAGCGGCAAGGGTAGCACTGGCCCAAAGTAGGGCAATGAGATGACGAGGAAGGGTTTTCATGAACGGAGTTGTCTCAGGATTTCGCGGACCGTCTCTGGTGGGACAGTCCGCGAATGTCATAATCGTGAGGGCGTGATCAGAGAGTGGCCAAAAAGACGCGGCAGGCATGACCGCTCTCTGAAAGGCCTGCCAGGGTTACTCTCCCCGGGTCATTCCTTTGATTTGTTTTTCTAGTGTTTCGAGGCTCCAATCTCCTGGCTTTTGGCTAGGCGGAAAATCCTTCAGGGTCATGAGGAACTTGGTGGCGACGCCTTGAAGCGGCACCAAAACGAAGGCGCGGTCAATGTACCAATCGTTGTAATTGTTGGCGCTTTCCTGGGCTTTTTCAAACGGATCGCGGCGCAAGTTGGCAAGCATAGGGGCACGCAGATGAATAAAAGGCTCACGCCAAACTTGCAGCTGATGAGCCCGATTTTCCATGTAGGTCGCCTTCCAATCACCCACCCGAATGGCCACGACTTCAGCCGCGTCATTCAGATAGATAAACTCGTTGCGCGGTGATTTCTCGGTCTTGCCGCTGAGGTAATCCAGCATGTTGTAACCATCGACATGGTTCTTGTAGGTGCGGCCATTGAGTTCCACACCACCTTTGAGCAGCTTTTCCTTGATGTCAGGCGCACCGGCAACAGCGGCAAAAGTAGGCAGCCAGTCTTCATGCGAGACGATGCCGTTAAGGGTGGTTCCCGCGGGAAAATGACCTGGCCATTTGATGAAACAAGGCACACGGAAGGCCCCTTCCCAGTTCGAGTTTTTCTCTCCCCGAAATGGCGTGGTGCCAGCATCAGGCCAGGTGTTGTAGTGCGGACCGTTGTCGGTGGAGTATTGCACGATGGTGTTCTCGGCAATACCGAGTTCGTCGATGAGCTTGAGCAACTCGCCAACATGCATGTCATGTTCGACCATGCCGTCACCGTATTCGTCTTGGCCGGAGATGCCGATGTGCTCTTCCTTGACGTGGGTGCGGAAATGCATGCGGGTGCCGTTCCACCAGCAGAAGAAGGGTTTGCCCTCTTTGTTCATTCGAGTGATGAAGTCCTTAGCAGCGGCGAGGGTTTCTTCGTCGATGGTTTCCATGCGCTTCTTGGTGAGCGCGCCGAGGTTCTCGATGCTTTGCCCCCCTTTGCCATCGGAGATGCTTTTGATGACACCACGCGGGCCGAAGGTTTCGAGGAAGGTCTTGCCTGTGGCGAGTTTCATGTCGCGGGGATAGTCGCGCAACTCGGGTTCTTCCTCGGCATTGAGGTGATATAGACTGCCGATGAATTCGTCAAAGCCATGCACGGTGGGCAGGTGCTCATCACGGTCGCCCTGGTGGTTTTTGCCGAATTGACCTGTCATGTAACCCTGACTTTTCAAAATAGTGGCCATGGTGCAGTCGGTCTTTTGCCAGCCCTCCTTGGCGCCCGGCAAACCGACCTTGGTCATGCCAGAACGAACGGGCGAAGAACCGCTGATAAAAGCAGCGCGGCCTGCGGTGCAGCTTTGTTGCGCATAGTAGTCGGTAAAGCCGACGCCCTCACGGGCGATGCGGTCAATGTTCGGGGTCTTGTAACCCATCATGCCACGGTTGTTGTGGCTGATGTTCCAGGTGCCGATGTCGTCCCCCCAAATCACGAGGATATTCGGTTTGCCTTTGGCGGCCTTGGTTTCACCGCGTCCCTGCTGCCCAAAGGCAGCAGAGCTGAGAAGCGCCAGCGCAAAAGCGGTGGCGATGACTGTGGTTTTTCGTTGGGTCTTCATGGAATGGATTTGTGATGGGGCGGCTCGGAGAGGGCTCCGCGCACAGCACTGAGGAAGGTTTCTTCGTCGAAAGGTTTGTTAATGAAGGCGTAAGCACCTGTCCGCAGCGCGTGCGCACGCACCGCGGCATCTTGACTGGCACTGATCATGATGATTCGGGTGGCCGCCGAAGAACGACTCAGACAGGCTTGAACATAAAGCCCTGAAAGTCCGGGCATGATGTAGTCCAGCACGGCAAGCGCGGCGGGCTGCCTGGTCGCGATCTGCATGAATTCAACGACCGTGGCAAATGCCCGCACAGCATAACCCTCCGCCGTGAGCAAGCGATCAAGCGACCGCAATACAGACGGATCATCATCAAGCAGGTAGATGGCAGGCGCGATGGTCACCAAGCCATCCTGACTCCACTCACCCAATCGATTCCATAGGACCTTGGTCCTAAGTCAAACCGGGCTCACCCCCGCCTGCTGCGCAAGGCGCACCAAATCAGCAACGGCGGCAACTCCCAGTTTAGCGGTGAGACTACCGCGCTGAAGTTTGACGGTTTTTTCAGCGGTGCCTAAATCAGCGGCAATTTGTTTATTGAGCTTCCCAGCGATCAGATGGCGGAAGACTTCCATTTCCCGAGCCGTTAGAGCTGACAAGCGCAGCCTGGCTTCGTTATGCAGCCGCGCGCGGTGGAGCGCGCGATCCACCGCCTCCAACAGTTCGGCATCGCTGAAAGGCTTTGGCAGAAAATCCACTGCCCCCGCTTTCATCGCTCGGGCACACATCGGCACGTCGCCATGACCTGTAATGAAGATGATTTGATCGCCACATCCACGCTCCAGCTGCACCTGCTGAAAGTCCAGCCCGTTGAGGCCAGGCATGTTGATATCCAGCACGAGACAGGCGACCTCCCCAGAGGGCTCCACTTCCGTCAGATATGTTTCAGCGGAGACAAAGCACTCCACGTTGTGCCCTTCCGTTTTGAGCAGACGGGCTAGACTTCGCCGCACAGAAGCATCGTCATCAATCACTATAACCTTGGGCGTAGCAACGTTCATACAGGCATTGGATTGGCAGGAAGCCAAATCTGAAAGCACACCCCGCCGCCATCCGCATTGGCAGCGGTGATGTAACCCCCATGCGCCTCCACAAGACTTTTGACAATGGCCAAACCCATCCCAAGACCTTTCTCTTTGGTGGTAAAAAAAGGCTCAAACAGGTGCTCCGCAACTTCAGTCGTCAATCCCATACCGAAATCACGCACACTCACCACCAGCGCGGAGGCTGCCTCCACCTCTGCCCGTAGGATCACTTTCCGTTGTGTGAATTCTGGAGCGTCTAGCGCATCCATCGCATTCATTGTCAGATTGAGTAGGATTTGTTGAATCTGAACCGGATTCCCCCAAAGCATGGGCAGTGGACTATCCATTTCCACCACCACTTCGACCCCTCGCGCACGCGCCTCTGCAGTGATAAGCGGCAGGAGTTCCCCCACCACTTGCTCAAATGAAATCTCCATCCTCTCCTGTTCCTCAGGCCGCGCCAGTGTGCGAATACTGCGGATCACACCGCCAGCCCGTTGACCATCCGCCACGATGTCCTCAAAAATTTCCACCAGATCCTGCTGACTCGCTGATTCCTTCGCCATCATACGCCGCGCAGCATTCGCGTTATTGACAATGGCGGTCAGGGGCTGATTGAGTTCATGCGCAAGGGAGCTCGCCATCTGACTCATCGTCGCCAGCCGCAGCGTATGGTTCAACTGCTCGCGCTGAGCGCGCAATGTCTCCTTGGCCTCATGACTTTCGGTCACATCTACGGATACGCCTCGCAGAAGCGTGGTCGCTGTGATCGGATCCCGTTCAGCGGTGCCACTACCGGCCATCCGGCGCACTCTGCCATCGCTATAAACACGGCGGTATTCCGTTGAGAATGAGCCCCCGCACTTTACCGCTTCATTGATCACGGTCAGCACGCGCTCACGATCATCGGGGTGCAGGGATTTTTTAAAATGATCAAAGCTCAGAGGTTGCTCCTCTGGGAGGTCATAAAGATCACGTGCTCCAGACGAAGCCCAAATCTTATCCTGCCCCGCCGACCACTCCCAGAGCACCACATGGGCTGCCGTCGCCGCTAATCTCAGCCTCTGCTCACTGTTTCTCAATTCAGACGTCAATTGCGAAGCCCGCAGCACATCGCGACTCAACTCATACCCCATCGCCAGTGTCATGAAGCCAAACGCAATGCTTGGCAGCATCGGAGTCGCAATCAGACCATTTAATGAGAGCACCACCTGAGTGACGGCCAACAAAATAAACAACGCCATGCAGCCCCCCACGACAACACCACGGTACGGTTCATCCTTTTGCTTCCATCGAGTCACTGTGGCATCCACCACAAACAGTAGCCAGAGCGGCAGAACGGTTTGCGCTAGCCACATCAATCGGTTGATGTCCGCCTCGGCGACGATTGACACCTCCTCACCGAGAAAGGCCACTTGATTCAGACTGCGGATCTCCGTGTAGTTGATATTGACCTCGCAAAAGAAAAAATTCAGCACCAGAGCGACCAAGCGCCAGCCAATGACGAGCGCGGCAAGCCAGTTTCTACCCGTGCCAAGGTAAAGCCTCACAAACAAAATCGAACAGGCGATGACCGTGAAGCTGTAAAGGTGCGACCAATAGAGAAAACGCCCAAAGATCAATGGGTCCCGCGTGCTCATCATCCCCAACTCCATGAGCGCATGCCCAGCCACACCGCAGGCCATCACCGCCAGAATGAGACTCGTCCACGCTTTGCGATCCTTGATCCAGACCAAGGCATTCAACAAAGCAAGCATCAAGCAAGCTCCGGCTCCGGCTGACCAAATGATGCTTACCCAATGCATTGAGCGAACCGTTCCCATCCGTTCCAGCCTCTGTCAACCCAGGCGAAACCCGGAATCCAACATTCGAAGTGCCTGCGAGGCGCCGAGACTGGGCGACTCAAGCCTATCGGGAACCTCCCATGTCGGCGTTCACGGTGAGTTCAGCGATTGTTCTCAATCCACATGACCTACACCAACTCAAAGCTATGTACATCATTCCTATTGATCGCCGGGGACTCCTACTCTTGCGGTAAGACCTTATTTTTTCAGGATGGCATCAGGCCTGACCACGCCCTCAGGCAGCGTCGCCAACCGCTCTACAGCGGTGACTTCGTGGAAGAACCAAGGTTTGCCACTGGCCGCTTTGTAAATCACCGTGCGGCTGGCGTACTTGGCACCGTCGTGCTCCTTCCAGTCGCTAAACCTGTAGATGTCCCCACGCCAGTCGATCCGTGCGAGCAGGCTGTTATCGGGAGAGAAAAACAAATCCATCGCCGGCGCCACCACACCACTGACACGAAGGCCTAACAAGGCTTTGCCCTCGTCATCTTTGTCAGGGATGACCTCCACTGTGGCCTTTGGATCGACCAAGATGCCCAGGGTCCACGCCCACACATCATACTTCGCAGGCTCGTCAGCACGCTCTTTGCCTTTGAGCCACCATAGGTTCGGCATTTCGAGCACGGATTCTCGCGTCGAACGTTTCTTGCCTTCGGCAGGTTCGGGTTGATCACCGAAGTGAAAGACCTCCTGAATGCGGAAGAGTTTGAGCAACTTGGCCTCACCCCCCGCCGCCTGAACCACGCGCGTGACGCGTGCCGCCGCCTCTTCTGCGACGGCCCCCACCCCAATACTCAGCAGTATCAGCCCGAAAAGGAGCGGTTTCACTTCGCCTCCACTCCCCCTTCTTTGGCCACGGCCGCCTTTTTCTGTTGGACGGCGTCGGACTCCACCACCAGCAATTCAGGGGCTTTCCCTCCTGCTTCGACGAATTTCAAAGCGACGCCGTTGATGCAAAAGCGGCGGTTGGTGGGAGTGTCTTTGGAGACGCTTTCCCCTTCGAAGACATGGCCCAAATGAGCCCCACAGCGTTTGCAGACCGTCTCGATCCGGACCATGCCGTGGCTTACATCTGACTTCTCCAAGACATTTTTGGCCTTGGACGCGTCGTAAAAAGAGGGCCAACCGCAGCCGGAGTGGAACTTCTCGTTGGAGGTGAACAACTCCGCGTTGCAGCACACGCAATAGTAAGTGCCGGCTCCCTGCTTTTCAAAGGTCTCATAGATCTCGCCAAAAGGCCGCTCCGTGCCAGCTTTGCGTGCGACGGCAAACTGCTCGGCCGTGAGACGCTTCTTCCACTCTTCTTCGGACAGGACGACTTCAGGTTTGGGAGTTTCCATTTGGGGTTCAGATGATTTGGTCTTGGGTTCCTCCGCGACACAGGCGCTGACGAAGAACAGTATGCCGAGGACAGAGAGAGTGGGTGCGATTTTCATACGTTTCAATACGACTGAAGACGCTTCGGCTTTGCTCTTTCTTCCCAGAAACCGACGCCAAAAGCATCATTCCGCAGCCATGGCCATCAGCTCCGACTCTGAGGCAGCCTCTGCATCCGCGACATTAGCACCGAGTTGGCGCAGCCCCCAGCTCATCAAGGTGCGCGCATCATTGAAGATGTATTGCGTCTTTGTACCCAGCTGTACCAAGATCACATCCCGCCCACCTGCGGACGCAGAAGAAATCAGGCAGCGGCCACTGGCCACGGTGTAGCCTGTCTTCATGCCATTACAGGCACTCATGGTGCCGAGCAGCTTGTTCGTGTTTTCCAGCGTCACCGTCTTCCCGCTGTTGAAGGTGAATTTGTAATACCGACGCGAG
>JBIIUD010000112.1:0-7195 GCA_044340175.1 Verrucomicrobiaceae bacterium | reverse complement strand
CATACACGAGGGTATTGGTCTGGTAGCCAATGGGCGTGGCAAAAGAGGCGCTGGCACCGAGCACGACGGCCATCAGAAACGGGCGGGCATCCACGCCGATTTGATCGGCGATGTTGATGACGATGGGGGTGAACAGGACGCCGACGGCATTGTTGGAGAGGAACTCCGTGAGGGTGGAGCAAAGCAGGAGCACCACGGAGAGCACGACCCAGGGACCGGCGTCTTGGAAAAGATGGAGGATGCCTTCAGCGGCCAGCTTGGCTCCACCTGTTTTTTCCATGGCCAGCCCAAGCGAAAGCATGCCGAAAATGAGCATGATGATGCGCCACTCGATGGCTTCATAGGCCTCATGCGGATCCAGGCAGCGAAACAGCACGCAGAGCACGGCCGCAATCAGGGCGAGGGCCGCAATGGGGAGGACTCCCACCGTCGCCAAGATGACGACCGCAACGGCAAGGCTCAGCGCGATGATGCGCTTTGAGCGGCGGGGCGCGCGCTGCGTGACACGGTTGAGGACCAGGAAATCATCGTCCGCTTCAAGTCGGCTAATAGCTTGCTCCTCACCTTCCAGCAGGAGGCTGTCCCCAGGCTCCAGTGGCAGGCGCGAAAAATCACGTTCCATCACGTCGCCCCCACGCCGGTGCAGAGCAATGACCAATACGCTATAGCGGCGGCGGAAGTCGAGATCACGCACGCTGCGCCCGACCAGAGGAGAGCTATGGCTAACGATGCACTCGACGAGGCGAAGAGCCTCCGAGGGCAGGGCGCTCTTGCGGGCCGCCACATCCGCGGGAGCCGATGAGGCGGTTTGAGTGTCCAGCATGGACTGAGCGTAGCGGTGCTCGGCTTTGAGATGCAAGCCCGGGAGGGTCTGGATGCCGACCAGGTGCTGCATGGAACCGGTGACGCGGAGGATATCGCCAGCTTTAAGCCGAATCTCCCCCAAGGGCACGGCCACGGTGCCGCCTTGACGGCGCACGTCCAGGATATTGAGGTCACCATCAGCAGCCAGCGGGGTTTTAGCCAGGGGTTGGTCGATCCAAGGGGAGTCCTCGGTGACGATGAGTTCGGTGAGAAAGTGGCGGGGACTAGCCAGGGCTTTTTGTGAAAGCGACGAGCGCGCAGGCAGCAGGCGGCGGCCAAAGGCAAAAACAAAAGCAAAACCCACGATCAGCATCGCGATGCCAAGGGGTGTGACCTCGAACATGGTGATGGGTGCTTGGCCGAGACGCTGCGCGGTGGAGCTGACTAGGATCGTGGTCGAGGTGCCAATGAGGGTGCACAAACCGCCGAAGATGGAGGCATAGGACAGCGGCAGCAAAAGTGCGGACTGATTCAGCCGATGTTTCGTGGCGAGGGCGATCAGGATCGGCATGAACATGACCACGATGGGGGTGTTGTTCACAAAGGCCGAAAGCAGAGCGACGAGCGGCAGCACGACGAGGAGAAGGCGCGTTTCGGTGCCGCCACCGCCAAGGCGATCCAACAGGCGCGTGGCACTCTCCAAGGCACCGGTGCGAATCAGCGCCGCACTGATCACAAACATGCTGGCCACCGTGATGGCAGCTTCATTGGAAAAAACCGAAAAGGCCTCCTTTGGCTCCAACACACCGGTGAGGATGAGCAGACCCATGCTACAGAGCGCAGCGACATCCACGGACACCTTCTCCCACACCATCACCGTGAAGGTGGCGAGCATGAGAAAGAGAACGATGGCGAGGTCGAAAGTCATCCGGGCTGACTGGTAGCGGAGTCGGGGAGCACGCGCAAACGATGGCGTGTCAGATTGTCGTTTCGTTGCCCTGCTCTGCCTGGGCGGCCAGTTCGGCATAGTAGGGGCAGGAGCGCAGAAGTTCCGGGTGAGTGCCGTGTGCGAGCAGGCGACCCTGACGCAGAACGTGGATGACATCGGCATCCATGATCGTGGAAAGGCGATGCGCGATGACGAGGCTGGTGCGGTCTTTTTGCAAGGTTCTGAGCGCCTGCTGAATGAGGTGCTCGGATTGATTGTCCACAGCCGAGGTGGCTTCATCGAGGAGCAGAATGGGAGCGTCTTTGAGGAAGGCACGGGCGATGGTGAGGCGCTGGCGCTCGCCCCCACTGAGCAGCACGCCGCGCTCGCCGACTTGGGCGTCGAGGCCATCCGGTTTGGCCCGCACGAAATCAGCGGCGCAGGCCTGGGTCAGAGCCGTCCAGAGCTCGTCATCGCGGGCGTTCGCACGACCGAGCAAGAGATTGCTGCGGACAGTGCCTGCGAACAAAAACGCATCCTGGGTGACGTAGGCGATGGCATCCCGCAGCGGGCCTTTGGCGAAGTCAGAGAGCGGTGTGCCGTCCAGCAGGATGCGGCCTCCCTGGGGATCGTAAAAGCGCGTGAGAAGCTGGAAAAGGGTGGTCTTGCCCGAGCCGGTGCCTCCGACGAAGGCGACGGTTTGGCGTGGCTTCACCTCAAAACTGACGCTGTGCAGGACTTCCCTTTCCGGGCGGTAGCTGAAGCGGATGTTTTCAAAGACGAGATGACCGTGCACAGGTTTCGGATCACGACCGGTTTCCAGGTCTTCCTCTCCCTCTAGATCCAGGATGTCGAACACACGTTTGGCGGCAGTGAGACCGTTGGCGAGCGTTTGATTGACACCATGCAAGCGAGCGATGGGTTCATAGAGGAAACCCACCAGGAGGATGAAGCGCATCAAACCGCCCGTGGTTAGATCACCAGAAATGCACCACGCCGCGCCAACCATGAGCAGGATCACCAGACCGAGACTGCCGAGAAAGGTCATCGAGGGCGAATAAAAGGCCCAGGCAGCCATCAGGTGGGTCTGGCGTTTGCGCAGGACGTCGCTGGCCGCCAGGAATTCCTCCCGCTTCAGCTCTTCGGCGGTGTAGCTTTTGATTTGGCGGATGCCAGCCAGAGTGTCGTGCAGGGTGGCATTCAGAGCACTGGTAGCTTCCCTGGCAGCGGTGGCGCGGGGACTGACCCAACGGGAGTAAATCCAACCCCCGGCGGCGATCAAAGGCGTGGGAGCCAGAATGATGAGGCTAAGCTTCCAATCCGCCGCGAACATCATGATGGCAACGATGATGATCTGCATGACCGCAGTGAAACCCTGCTCGATGCCCTCCAGGATGACGCGCTGGGTGGCGGGCACGTCGTCGGCCATTTTGGTGAGGATATCCCCGGTGCTTTGGCGGTCAAACCAAGCGATGGGCAGGCGCGAGATCTTGCGGTGGAGCTGACCGCGCAGATCCACGATCATGCGTTGCTCGAACTCGGTATTCACCCGGGTGCGA
The DNA here is from genome assembly GCA_044340175.1 of Verrucomicrobiaceae bacterium. Classification (GTDB taxonomy): domain Bacteria; phylum Verrucomicrobiota; class Verrucomicrobiia; order Verrucomicrobiales; family Verrucomicrobiaceae; genus JAGRPD01. The sequence continues at coordinate 3,904 of JBIIUD010000112.1, read as the reverse complement.
AAGTAAAACAGCAGCTCGCGCAGGAAGAACGCCCCGACTGCCAAACCGCCCGCGCCCCAGATGAGGTGGGTTTGTTTGGACGGGATGATCTCATCCACAAACCGCTGCACCACACCGGGAAAAACAAGAATCAAGAGGGTGCCCGCGATGGCCAGCGAGAGCTGCAGCAAAGCCATGCGCCCATGCCGCCGGGCAAAGGCGAGGAGGCGGCGGAGCGGGGAGGGGGCGGGCATGAACGAATGTGGGACTCATACGCTGGATTTTCAGCGCTGGCCAGCGGGCGCTTTAGAGGCTCTCAGCATTGAACGGATTGAGAAGGCGAACCGATTGCAAATGCAGGTAACCGGGCCATTCCTGGCCCGGGCCGAGCGACTGGGGGTAGGAATGCCACCAATACAATCAGCAGAAGTGAGTGGGCGGTTTTGCATCCGTGCGGCGCAGCTAAAAGTGCCAACTTTACGAAAGCGTAAACTCAGCTATCCTAAACCGATGAATGACCGCATCACATTCAACCCAGATCAGTGTGGAGGACGCCCCTGCATTCGTGGGATGCGCATCCGTGTGAAAGATGTTCTCGACCTGCTTGCCGCCAAGGCGTCTGAAGAAGAAATTTTGGCCGACTACCCCTATTTGGAACCGGATGACATTGCCGCCTGTTTGGAGTATGCCGCAGCTGAGGCGGATCACCCCGTGTTGGTCACCCAGTAGGGCATGCGATTCATTGTGGATGCTCAATTGCCACCCGCTTTGGCAAGGCTTTTAACGACTCTTGGCAATGATGCTAGGCACGGTGTGGACATTGGTCTGCGGGACGCTGAAGATTCGTCCATCTGGACATAGGCGCTTCGTCATGACGCAGTCATTCTAACCAAGGACGAAGACTTTCGGCACCGTGCCCGGCAGAGCCGCCACGCCCCAGCCGTTGTCTGGCTCCGGATGGGCAACACAAGCCGCGCCTCTTTGCTCAGATGGTTCGAGGTGATATTACCACAGATTCTAAACTTGCTTCAACAAGGCGACCGGTTTGTCGAGGTGAGGTAATCTCCCCAGAGCGCGGTGTTCTTCCTGATGTCACAGCCTGATTCGCGGCTCCCCAGAATTCTCTTCCGCGCCCACTTGCCTTGGGCTACCGATACTTGTCCATCAGCCGCTTGGCGCAGCGGGTCTGCTCGTTTGTTTCCAAACAACACTTCCGGCGGGCGCGAATCCATTGCACGGGATCGGTGTCGGCGGGGATGAAGCCCGCCTTGGCACACCAAGCCACGATGAACTGACCTGTCCTGCCACAGCCAGCGACACAATGCACAACGACGGCCTCGTTCGCCTGATGATGCTCATCCATCAGGTCCAGGAAGCGTTCGATTTGGACATCGGTCGGTACGCCGTAGTCAGGCACATTGAAGTGATGATACACAAACTGCTTCGGCACGTCCTGGCGGTTGTCGAACTCGCAGCAATTGACCACCGCCCGGATCTTGTGTTTCTCGTAGAGATCAAAGACATAAGGATCCGGCCACCACGACGCGGCGATGACGCCTTCGACGATCCAGGTGAAGGGCTCGGTTCGTTCGGGTTGACCTCTTTCGGGCCAATACCAGGGGCGGATCGGTTGTGGCATGGGGGTTGATGTCGGGGGTTGATAGAAAAGGCTGGGGCGTGATCGGCAGATTGCCTCCGAATCTACGCCTTTAGCCAGAGGAGTCACGCCGCAGAAAGTTTGATCGAAAGAAGACGATGGTTTCTCGATTCATCCGCTGGTCGGCGAGGGTTGAAAAGGGTACGTGCGTTTTCTTCTTCGTCGAAGGCTGCAGGGCTTCTCTTGCGCTTTCCAGGCTCGACACGCTTGCGCGGGGAAGACTCACGTCTTCCGCTACGTGTCTGAGAAGCGCTCCGCCAAGACGTGCCCCACAAGACGCCGTCCAGGCTGAGTTGCTTGGCTTGCGTGCCGCCGGGAAAGTGGGGCTTCGTCTGGGGAGTGAGGTTTTAAGAGCTGGCTGGCTTTGGGTTTTTAATGATCGGCTAAAGCCTGGACACCAACGGGCGGGTCAGCAGAAATGGGCGCCGCGAGTGTTCACATAGAGGGAGAACAGGCTTTGGCTGGCGGTGATGAAGAGGCGATTCCGTTTGGGGCCGCCGAAGCAGAGGTTGCTGGTGGTCTCGGGGAGCTTGATGTGACCGATCATCTTGCCCTCAGGATTGAAGACGTGGACGCCGTCGAACCCATCACCGATCCAGCCAGCGCTGGCCCAGACGTTGCCTTCGATATCGCAGCGCACACCATCAGAGCCGCCTTTGCCTTTTTGGTCAGCTAAGGCTCCCTTGTTCACCGCGAAGACCTTGCCCTTGCTGAGTTTCATGCCGTCGACCACATCGAAGACGAGGATGTTCTTCGGCGCACCGGTATCGACCACGTATAGCTTCTTGTAGTCAGGGGAGAAACAGAGGCCGTTGGGTTTGACGAGTTCGTCGGTGACCTTTTCGATCTTGCCGGAGGGGTCGATGCGATAGACGGCTTCTTTGAGCTGGAGTTCGCCTTTGTTGCCCTCGTAGTCCATCATGCTGCCGTAACCGGGATCGGTGAACCAGATGCCGCCGTCGGGGTGGACGGCGCCGTCGTTGGGGGCGTTGAGGGGTTTGCCGTCGAAGGTGTCGGCAAGCACGGTGACTTTGCCATCCAGTTCGTAGCGGACGACGCGGCGGGTGGCGTGTTCGAAGGAGATCTGGCGGCCTTGCAGGTCGAAGGTGTTGCCGTTGCTGTTGTTGGCGTTGTTGCGCATGACGGAGACGTGGCCGTCTTCGGGGAGGTAGCGCATTTGGGCGTTGTTGGGAATGTCACTCCAGACGAGGTAGTTGCCGGTGCCGTTCCACGCGGGGCCTTCAGCCCAGAGCATGCCGGTGTGCAGGCGGCGAATGGGGGCGTTGCCCTGGATCAGTTTTTCGAAAGCGGGATCGAGCGCGATGACGTCGGGGTCGGGGTAACGCTCGGGCGTCTGGCCAGACCAATCACGGGCGAGCGCGGAGGTGGCGGCTGCAGTAGAGGCGAGGGCGGACAGGAAGGCTCGACGAGAGGTGGGCTGGGGCATCATGCGCTTTTAGCGAATTTCAGCCGCCTTGCCAAGCGCAATGAGCGGATCAGAATGAGCCAGGCTCAGATGAAGTTCTCTGAACCCTACATTCAAATTCTTCTGCCCTCATTCTCCTGCTTCCTGACTTCATGCGGTAAGGTCAGGATATCTGAGGCCGATCAGAATTTGAAGATGTCCTCGCCAAAAACGATGCGCGCGGCCTGGGCGACGTCTTTGTCGCCACGACCGGAGAGGTTGATGACGATGATTTTGTCGGGTGCCATCGTGGGGGCGATTTTGTTGACGTAGGCGATGGCGTGGGCGCTTTCAAGGGCGGGGATGATGCCCTCCACGCGGCTGAGTTCTTGGAAACCCTCCATGGCCTCGTCATCGGTGGCGTAGGTGTACTCGACCCGGCCCTGCTCATGCAGCCAGGCGTGCTCAGGGCCAATGGCCGCGTAGTCGAGTCCGGCGCTGACGGAGTGCGTGAGTTCGATCTGACCATCCGGATTCGCGAGCAGCCAGGTTTTGGTGCCCTGAAGTACCCCGAGACGTCCGCCCTGGAAGCGCGCGGCGTGTTTCTCTGGGAAAATGCCCTCGCCACCGGCTTCGACGCCGACCATGCGGACGCCTTCATCGTTGAGGAAAGGGTGAAATAGGCCCATGGCATTGCTGCCACCACCAACACAGGCGACGAGCATGTCCGGCAGTCTTTTTTCACGGAGTAGGATTTGCTCGCGCGTTTCGACGCCGATGACCCGATGAAAATCCCGCACCATCATGGGGAATGGATGGGAGCCAAGGGCGGAACCGAGAATGTAATGGGTGGTATCCACGTT
>JBIIUD010000111.1:0-7198 GCA_044340175.1 Verrucomicrobiaceae bacterium | reverse complement strand
CAAGGACGGCGACGCCTTGGACGCCGCTGCCGTCATGCTCAAAGCCTACGACGACCTCTCCTCCTCCTTCGACTACCACGAGGGCGGCTTCGGCGGCGCGCCCAAGTTCCCCCGCCCCACCTCGTTGACGCTGCTATTCCGCCATCATCACGAGTGGAAAAACGTCGAAGAACGGGCGGGCGAGTCCAACTGGGCGCTGGAAATGGCCTCCCGCACCCTCCGCTCCATGGCTCAGGGCGGCCTGCGGGATCAGATCGGCGGCGGTTTCCATCGCTATTCCGTCGATGGCTACTGGCACATCCCGCATTACGAAAAGATGCTCTATGATCAAGCCCAGCTCCTGCACGCCTTTGCAGAAGGCTACCTGCTCACCGGCTCCGGTCTCCAGAGTGAGATGGCCAAAGAAATCACCGCCTATGTCAAACGCGACATGACCCACCCCAGCGGTGGTTTCTACTCCGCCGAAGACGCCGACTCTCTCGCCACCCCCGACGCCGACCACAAAACGGAAGGGGCGTTCTACGTCTGGACCGCTGCCGAGATCGACGAACTCCTCGGCAAAGAAGAAGGCAGCATCTTCCGCTATGCCTTCGGCGCCCGGCGCGATGGCAATGCCCGCCCCGAGAGCGATCCGCACGGCGAGCTCAAGGGCACCAACACCCTGTTCCGAGCCTATTCCGCCAAAAAAACCGCCGAGTATTTCAAGAAGACGCCTGAAGAAGTGCTGGACCTCTTTGACCGTGCCAAAAAGACCCTTTTCGAAGCCCGCGCCAAACGCCCTCACCCGCACCTCGACGACAAAATCATCACGGCCTGGAATGGCCTCATGATTGCTGGACTCGCCCGCGCTGGAGCGGCGCTGGCGGACAGCGGCATGATCAAACTGGCCACCAACGCCACCACCTTCCTCCGCCAAAACCTCTGCAGCGGCCCCGCCGCCGGCACCGGCCTGCACCGCTCATGGCGAGCCGACAAGATCGGCCCGAAAGCCTTCGCCATCGACTACGCTTGTCTCATCCATGGCCTCATCGAGCTCTATCAGGCCGCCTTTGACATCAGCCACCTTCAGTGGGCCGTCACGCTGCAGGAGGAAATGGATCGCCTGTTCCTCGACGCCAAAGACGGCGGCTACTTCTCCGTCCACACCGACCAGTCGGACAGCATCCTGCGCATCAAAGAAGACTACGACGGCGCTGAGCCCTCGCCCAATTCCCTGGCCGCTCTGAACCTGCTGCGTCTTGGCAAAATGCTCGACCGCCAGCCTTGGACCGAGCAGGCCGGCAAGCTCCTCCGCCTGTTCAGCGAGTCCCTCACCTCCTCGCCCTCCTCCGTCCCTGTGCTCGCCCTCGCCCTCGACTTCGAAGCTCAGGGGAATCGCCAAATCGTCTTCGCGGGTCCCTCCGACAGCCCCGAGTTCCAGTCCCTGGTGAAGGAGGCCCGCACCCGCTTCCTCCCCCACACCGTCCTCTTGCACGCCGACGGCGGCGCGGGACAAGCCTGGCTGGGAACCCAAAACGAAGCCGTCGGCGGCATGAACGTCGTCGCCGGCAAGCCCGCTGCCTACGTCTGCCAAAACTACGCCTGCCAAGCCCCCGTCACCGACCCCACCGCCCTCGCCAAACTGATCGGCTGAACGAAACCTCCCTCCTCCACCGCCTCCATCTCACCGATGCACCGGAAACCCTCCTGACGCAATCGACGCAATCGACGCCACGTCGCAAAACGTACGTTGTGCAAGCTTCAGCTTGTTATCGCACGTCCCTTGCGCCTGACACGCTAAAGCGCGCACAACGTACTCAGCAGCGGCGCTCGACGTGTCACTCCTCGTATCCCAGCATCAAAGACATTCTTCGACTCATGTCGTCCGTGGTGCGACCGGCTCGGTCGCACCCGGCGAGCCAGCGGCTCGCCCCACGCCTCCCAAGCGCAAGCGCTTGGAAGCGGGGGCTCAAATCAGCACTTGGCTTTCAACCGTTTGGGAGGCCCTGCGTGAAATGAAGCGCCCTAACGCGCGTTTTCCCACCCCATGAAAGGCCTCTTCGTCCTCCTCGCCAGCCTATTTCTGACCGCGTCCCTGGCTGCCGCTGCCGAGACCAAAGGCGACCACCTCACCCTCGAACTCCCCAAGTTCGCCAAAGCAGGCGCCCCCCTCACCGTCCGAATCCTCCACACCCTGCACGACGACCTCGGCCCCCAAAAACTCCACGTCACTCTCAAAAAGCGCGACAACACCCCCATCGAACGAAAAGTCATCGACATCCAAGGCATCGCCACCGCCGAAGTCACCTTCGACGTCCCCGCCACCCTCCCAACCAAAGCCCTCATCATCGCCGCCTTCGTCGGAGAAGACATCACCACCGCCCTCCACCACCTCAACTCCAAACCCATCCCGCTGGAGTAAACACTTTCGACCGTTTCACAAAAGATTGCCCTTTGGATCCGGCGAGCGCAGCGACCTCAGGATTCCGTCAGACGCAGAATCAGCAGAGCGATCATGAGCTCTTCATCCGTTCGAATAACGCGGACTTTGACCGCACTACCAGCCGGGGAAATCACCGCCGCATGAGCGTCATTGTGGGTCTCATTGATCTCAATGCCGAGAAAGTCCAGGCCCGCACAGATGCGTGAGCGAATGGAGGCGCAGTTTTCACCGATGCCTCCGGCAAAGACAAGCGTATCGATGCCTCCAAGAACGGCGGCGAAGGCACCGACACCCTTCTTAGCCTGGTAACAAAACAACGAAATCGCTTCAGCAGCTCTCACATCAGTGGCTTCCTTCATCAGCAGATCCCGCATGTCGGAACTCGTTTCAGAAACACCCAGCAGGCCAGATTCCTGATTCGTCAGGTGTCGAAATTGCTCAGGCGTCATGCCCTCGGTCTCAGAGAGAAAGCTAACCAAACCTGGATCAATGTCGCCTGATCGACTTCCCATAACGATGCCCGATGTGGGAGTGAATCCCATGCTCGTATCGATCCCCACACCATCACGCACCGCTGCGAGACTCGCTCCATGGCCCAGGTGAGCAAGGACCACGCGACCATTCGTTGCCGCGCGATCGCCAAGCTGAACGAGTTCTTCCATCAAGTAGGCATAAGACAGCCCGTGGTAGCCATAACGCCGCACACCAATCGCTTCATAGCGACGCGGCAGAGGCAGCAGAGTCGCCACCCGCGGCATGAACTGATGAAACGCGGTGTCGAAACAGGCGATCTGCGGCAGCTGTGGATGCCGCTCCTTCGCAGCTTCGATCAGTTCAATCTCAAGCGGCAGGTGTTCGGGATCATAGGACATGAGCCCACGCAGCTCATCCAGCAACTCCCCGGTGATACGCTCGGGTGCGCTGTGTCTCATGCCGTGAACGATGCGATGCCCGACAGCGATGAGTTCCTTGAACTCCAATTGCTGCTCAAGCCACTCCCACAAAAAACGTGAGACCGAACACCCTTCCGGCACGGACAAACGGCCGTCGACATCTCCTCGGCTGCTGAAAGTCAAAATCGCATCGCTCTCGCCGATGCGATCAAGCTTCCCATGAAGGCACCTTGCCAACGCTACACCCACCTGATAGAAGGCGAAACGAATGCTGGATGATCCCGCATTGATCGTGAGAATGAAACGCATCGCCACACTCGCCTGATTCAGCGTTGCTCAAGCGTCGACTGGTTGAGAGCCGAGGCGAGGCGCTGTTCCCGATCTGCTTCCTCATTGCCCGCCTCGACGAGTGCTTCAGCCATGTTTTCATCATCGCCTTCAAGCTCCCACTCGACTCGATGACCCGCCGCATCAAGCCTCTCATCCCAAGCGATAACATCCGCGTTTCGCGGACCTATTTCAGGTGCATCGGTTTGGGTACTGACGAGGGAGGCGGCTTCCATCACCCAATCGTTTAAATCGTCATTCCAGGGTTCTTGTGGCGTCTGGCTAGGTGGTTTCATAGTAGCCCAAGAGATCATGCGGAATGTGTGTCGCCGCCATGGGGACAACACCCCACCTGAAAAGCTTCAGCCTCCGCGCACCATTCACAGGAATCGCTCAGCGCGGAATGAATGCCAGCTCGGCTGACCGACCACCGCACAAAGGAGCCATCCCCCCAAAAGGCAGCAGGTGCCGATCGCATAAGCCCCTTGTCGCCAACCACAAATACGCTCGCGGAGGGCATCAGTGTCTGCGTCTTCATGTCGTGGCGCTCCATCTCCACTCGCGAATCTCAGGCAAGTCCTGACCATTCGCCCGGATATAGCTCGTATGTTCGGCGAGCTTGCGGATGAGATCCCGCTTCAGTTGAAGTCCCCGCTCTCCTGTTTGTGGCAGGCGATCAAGGGTGTCCATCACCAAGTGGTAGCGATCCAGATCATTGAGCACCGTCATGTCAAAGGCCGTCGTGACAGTGCCTTCTTCTTTGTAACCACGAACATGAAGGTTGTCATGATTCGTCCGTCGATAGGTCAGACGATGGATGAGCCATGGGTAGCCGTGAAAGGCAAAGATGATCGGCTTGCTGGTTGTGAACAGCGCATCGAAATCGGTATCGCTCAACCCATGGGGATGCTCGCGCTCGGGTTGGAGCTTCATAAGGTCCACCACATTCACCACGCGGATTTTCAGTTCCAGCCAGTGCGCGCGCAAAATCGAAACCGCCGCCAGCGTCTCCAGCGTGGGCACATCACCACAGCACGCCATCACAACATCGGGTTCGGCACCTGAATGATCACTGGCCCATTCCCAGATGCCGATGCCTTCCGCGCAATGTTTTTCCGCAGCAGCCATCGTCAGCCATTGTGGTGCCGGGTGCTTCCCTGCGATAACCACATTCACGTATTGCCGACTGCGCAGGCAATGATCCATGACCGATAGCAGGCAATTCGCATCCGGCGGCAAATACACCCGAACCACTTCCGCTTTCTTGTTCACGACGTGATCGATAAAACCAGGATCTTGATGCGATAACCCATTGTGATCCTGCCGCCACACATGCGAGGCCAGAAGATAGTTCAGCGAGGCAATTGGCTGCCGCCAAGGCAGATCCGCTGTGACCTTCAGCCACTTCGCATGCTGGTTGAACATCGAATCAATGATGTGAATGAAGGCCTCGTAGCAGTTGAAGAGGCCATGCCGTCCCGTCAGCAGATAGCCTTCGAGCCACCCCTCACACTGATGTTCGCTCAACATCTCCATCACTCGACCTGCCGGTGCTAGAAACTCGTCATTGGCTTCAGTCGCCGCATCCCATTGCCGGTTGGTGACTTCAAACAAGGCCGCGAGGCCATTGGAAAGCGTCTCATCAGGCCCAAAAACCCTGAAGTTCCGCTCCGTTTCATTGAACTTCGCGACATCCCGCAAAAACGGTCCAAGCACATGCGTGTCCCCAATGCCTCGAATGCCAGGAATAGGCACATGGACCGCATACTCGCGAAAATCAGGGATCTTTAGATCACGCAGCAGTAGCCCCCCATTGGCATGGGGATTGGCCCCCATGCGCCGGCTTCCCGTAGGAGCCAGTTCGGCCAGTTCAGGAATGAGGCGACCTTGTTCATCAAAGAGTTCCTCGGGCTTGTAGCTCCGCAGCCAGTGTTCCAGAAGGAGCAGATGCTCAGGGTTTCCTGAAGGATCTGAGATCGGGATCTGATGCGCGCGAAAAGTTCCCTCGATCTGCTTGCCATCGACATCTTTAGGTCCCGTCCAGCCTTTGGGCGATTTGAGCACGATCATGGGCCAGCGTGGCCGCGTCTGACTGCCGCGCTCACGAGTCTCCAATTGAATGCGCCGAATCTCCTCCACCGCCACCTCCAGCGCCGACGCCATCGCTTCATGCATCAGCGCGCTTTCTTCCTCCTCCACAAAAATTGGCCTCCATCCATAGCCACGCAACAGTTGATCCAACTCCTCACGCGTAATCCTTGCCAGCAACGAGGGACTCGCGATCTTGTAGCCATTGAGATGCAGGATGGGCAGCACCGCGCCATCAGTCACAGGATTGAGAAATTTGTTCGAGTGCCACGCCGTCGCCAGTGGCCCCGTCTCCGCCTCACCATCGCCTATGACACACGCCACAATCAGACTCGGATTGTCAAACACGGCGCCAAAGGAATGACTGAGCGAGTAACCCAGCTCACCGCCCTCATGAATCGATCCCGGACACTCCGGTGAGGCATGGCTGGGAATGCCACCTGGAAAGGAAAACTGAAGAAACAGCTTTTGAAGCCCTGCTTCATCTTGGCTGATGAGCGGATAGACCTCGCTGTATGTGCCCTCAAGATAGGTGTTAGCCACCACGACGGGTCCGCCGTGACCCGGACCGCAGACGTAAATCATGTCGAGATCGTATTTCCGAATCACACGGTTCAGATGGACATAAATGAAGTTTTGACCAGGCGTCGTCCCCCAGTGGCCAAGCAGCATGTGCTTCACATCCGCAATCACCAAGGGCCGCTTGAGCAGTGGGTTGTCGAATAGATAAATCTGCCCCACGGAAAGGTAGTTCGCCGCCCGCCAATAGGCGTCCATCTTGCGAAGCAGATCGGGTGTGAGGGTATTGGTTTTCATCGTTCAAAATTCCTTTCTCAGTCGGGTTCACCGATGCTTCTTCGGGTGCCCGCGTTGGAGGCTTCGATGATCCGTTGGTGGGGACCAATGGGAATTCGCATCATGCCCGTGGCTTCATTTCCAGAACAGGATCTCAGTTGGGTTGCGATACTGTTCTTGAAAGGGCCCCAGCAGGCACCGTCGTGATTTCCACTGAAGCGGTTGCCACCCAAAGCCGCTTTGGCTTTGGGTGACCACCTGTCGTTACTCCCCGAACCAGCCCCAGTTCACAGTGACTTGGTTATCAACTGAAGACACGCCCTGCGCGGCCCAGGCCGTGCGCTCAGCCTCTTCTTTCTCGGCGTAACTGCGCACACTGCCTCGCAGTTTCACTTCATTTCCTGTCGTCTCGACCGTGAGTTTTTCGGCATCCAAAAGTGCGCTGCGCTGGAATGCGGATTTGATGTCGGAGTCGATTTTGGAGGCACTTAACTTGGGCTTGATGGAGATCTGGTTGGAGACGCCTTTGACGCCCATGACTTCCTCGACAGACTTCTCCGCGTCGTTCTTCTGATACCACCATTCGACCTCGCCATCGAGAGTGATCCAGCCGTTATTCACCGTGGTTTGAACGGAGTCAGCGGGAACCGTGGATGACCAACGAATCTGGTTG
>JBIIUD010000110.1:0-7205 GCA_044340175.1 Verrucomicrobiaceae bacterium | reverse complement strand
GAGGCGGATAGTGGAATCCACTATAGAGGGGGCGAAACAGTGAGCTCAGAGGCAGGTCTTTCGTTATGCTGTCACTGGCAGATCCAGACGTGCGCCACCCTGGACCGCAACGTGCCCACTTTGCTACGTGCAGGGGCGGACTTGGTTTTGTCCTATGCGGCAATTGGGTTCTAACACCATTCCCAAGCCCAATGTTTTGCGTGGCTCAGACCCTCTGTGAATAGCGGAGGGTGTGAATGTGTTTCCCGCTCAGATTCCCGAGCCCATGGCGGGGCGTTAGTTACAGAAACTGCATGTCCGCTCGTAGACAGAATGCAGCATCATTGCGGTGGAGTCTGGTGGAGAGAAGGGGGGCAATCCGCCAGCGGCTTACACACTCCCGGCTTCGGAGCGGATCTACCTGATCGGTAAGATTGAGGCGGAAGACCAGTTTTTGAAGCGTTTTCGCCCGCCACTTTGGGTATCGAAGAAAAGGCGCGACTTTGCGCAATGAAGCCAAAAAAACACCCGTCTGCAGGGTCACTGCAAACGGGTGTGGTTGGGTAAATTCAGTTGATGAGGATAAACCGATCAGCTCCCAGCGATGGCGTCAGCGCCACGCTCGCCTGTGCGGATGCGCACGGCTTCAAGTACGTCACTGAGGAAGACCTTACCGTCACCGATCTTGCCGGTGTTGGCAGCCTTCACGATGGCGTCTACTACGGCATCGCTGCGGCTGTCATCGACGACCACTTCAATTTTTACCTTGGGAAGGAAATCCACGGTGTATTCGCTGCCGCGGTAGATCTCAGTATGGCCTTTTTGACGGCCGAAACCTTTGACTTCCACTACGGTCATTCCTTCCACTCCCACTTCAGAGAGGGCCTCCTTCACATCCTCCAATTTGAAGGGTTTAATGATCGCTTCGACTTTTTTCATGGCTTGGAGCAATTAGGGTGTGTTTCCGCAAAATGCAACGTCCAAGGGAGTGCGGTTGCTAAATAACCCCGTGACGCAGTGCGTACAGGAACATAGAGCGGCAACTGTGCCAAGTTTCAAAAAATAAATTCAATTTGTTTTCAAAGGGCAGCTGCGATGCGTTCCCGGTCTTGCATTTTCGAGCCCACCTTTTAGCAATGGCAGATGCCCTTCTCATACCCGCACCGCCGTCCGTGGCTCTTGATCTGTCTGCTTTTTTGCTTTGCCATGGCAGGCACGAGCCAGGCGCAGGCCCCGCCGGATGCCGCTACGCTTTCTACCCGCCGCTTGACTTGGCATTGGCAGCCGGGCAAGCGCTATCTGTTTCAGACTGAAACCGAGACCATCATCAACCTGAAGGCTCTGGGTAAAGAAGGGGAGCAGGTGCTGCAGGTGATTCAAAATACTGACGTCACCGTGCTTCCTGGAAAAGAAGCTGGCACCAAGGAGCTGAAAGTGCGGTTCGTCACCCTGCGTGCCCGCATGGCGGCTGAGGGGAAAACCTTTCTCTATGACTCTGAAGAACCCAGCGAGTCCGACCCCGCCATGCGGCAAATGCTTGCTGACAGCTCCGGCACTGGCTTCAGCCTCATCTACACGGAGGACGATAAATTTTTGAAACTCGGCGTGGTGGAGCAGCCCGCCGCGCAGCCAGAGACTGAACCTAGCCTGCTCCAGGTGGCGGACGCGCGGCAGGTGGCGGAGCTTTATCGGCGTTCCCTGGAAATGGTGCTACCCCGTCCAGATGTGGCGGTGGGGGACAAGTGGACCTCCATTGAGCAGATGACTTTCCCCCAGGCGGGAGACATGGATGTTCGCATGAACTGTCATTACCTTGAGAACCTGGATCGTGACAACCGGCCACACGCCAAGGTGACCTTCCAAGGCCGCATTGCTCAAGCACCCGAGGTGGATGGGAAAGCGGATCACCGCACCGTCAAGTTGGGTGGTGACTCCACCATCGCTGGGCATATCTTCTATGATCTGGAGCGCCGCGCGGTCTCCCTCTCCATGTTTCTCGGCAGCATTGTCATCAATCATGAAGGGAAAAATCTGCCTGTGCGCCAGAGCGTGACTACCCGGCTGGAGGACATCGTGCCAGCACCGGAGTCTTGAAGATCCGTTTCATTAGCAGCGTATTCCAGGCTTGACCCGGAGGATGAAACCCATTGTTTTAAGGGGGAACCCTCCGTCACCACCTTCAAATTCGCTCTTTATTCATGAAACGCTCTTCTTTGGCTGCGACCGGCGTGCTTTATTTTTCTGCCCTCATCGGGGGTGACGTTAACGCCCAGGAATATCGCACCTGGAAAGATAAAAGTGGTCGTGCGCTGGAGGCAGAGATGGTCGGTGTGGACGTGGCGACGGCTACAGTCAAGATGCGGCGCAAGGACGGCACCGAGGTGGCCGTGCCTATCGCCCTGCTGAGTCCAGAAGATGTGACCTATGCCAAGGCCAAGTGGCAGCAAATGCAGTCCGCACCCGCACCGGCAGGCACGCCCGCCCCCGCCCCAGGTGGTGTGGCCCCGGCCCCTGTCGCCGCCGCACCTACCGGAGCCCCAGCGCCGCCGCGCCCTACGCTGACCGTCACGCCCGTCTCCAAATTCAAAGTGCCTGCTGCGGCTGATTACATCCGCACCGTTCCGCGTGTGCGCCCCCGGCTCATTCATGCCAAGGCGGGCTGGGACTACCTGGCCAACCTGACCAAGACCGACCCCACGGCCACTGCGCTGCTGGGTCGCATGAAGGAATCTGCCGCCAAGCTGCTGGAGACACCCGAACTGACCCGCATCTTTGGTGAGCAAACAGGGCGTGTGACTCCTGGGTCAAAAGCCCTCTACCGAGTCGTTCAGCTCGGAGCGCTGCATCACCTGGATCAAGATCCGCGGTGGCTGGATCGGGGCGTGCGAGAGGTCGTCGCACTTTGTGACCCCACCAGTTTTGCCGATTGGTACCCTTCGCAGCCCCATGTCACTACCGACTTCCTCATCGCCACCTGCATCGGTTACGACTGGCTGTACACGGGCTTCAACAAGCAGCAGATCGACAAAATCAAAGAGTACATCCTTAATCAGGGCATCGCTCCGTTGGTGGCTTACCTTGAGAAAATCGAGGGCGACAAAACCAAGGCCGACCTGCCGCCTGGCGTGGAGGAATTTGGTGCTGCCAGCGCCCTCATCATTGGGGCACTGTGCATCGCCGATGAGGACGCCGCGACAGCAAAAAAAGCGGTGGGCTTAGCGGCCAAAATTTTTGGCAAGGGCATGACTCGGTTTGCGCCAGCGGGCGTGTGGCCGGACGGACCGGATGAGGGTGAGCGCATCCTCGACTACGCCATTCTGGTGATCCAAAGCTTGAAAGCGTGCAGCGGTGGCGATCTCGGGTTCAGCGCGCTGGAGGGCTTCGTGCGGGCGGGCGATGCGCGCGTGCACCTGACGAATCCGGCCGGGCAGATTTTCAATTATGGCGACTCCGAGGGTGCTGTGCTGTACGCCCCTTGGGTGGGCAGTTGGCTGGCTGGAGCGCATGGCAACCCTGGCCTGCCCGCTGTCGTGGCCGGACCGGTGCAGGGGCCGGACTCCGCCTTTCTCGGCCTGTCCGGATTCTTGCTTTACCACAACCCCCACGCCGCCGGCACCGGCACCGCCTCTGGATTGGATGCCACCTTTCCCGGCGCAGAAGTGGCCACCCTGCGCAGTGCCTGGAATGATCGTAACGCGCTGTATGTGGGGCTGAAAGGCGGGGACACCGCCAACCTGCACAGCCAGCTCGACCTCGGCACCTTCATCCTGGATGCGGGCGGGCAGCGCTGGGGCATCGAGCTCGGCATGGAGTCCGATCGCGCCCCTGGCATGGCCAATCCCGCTGATCGCGCGCGCCGCTACGGCAACTATCCCCAGGGGTCTAAGGGTCAAAACGTCATCGTCAGCAAAGCGGAAAATCAGCCGCTGGAGGCCAAGGCCGCCCTCGCTGGCTTCGTCACCACGCCGGAGCGCGGCGCCGCCATCGTGGACTTGAAGGATCCCTACAACAAAGAGGCCAAGTCCTACCTGCGCGGTGCCATGGTCGTGCGCGGCGCGCAAAACTACGCCGTCATCCAGGACGACATCTCCTTGAAAGGCAGCCAGACCCTGGCCTGGCAGATGCACACCCGTGCCACCGTGGCGATCGACGGAAAAAAGGCCACGCTGACCCAGGGCAACCAGACCCTCACCGCCGTCATTTTGTCCCCAGACAATGCCGCCTTCACCAGCGAGGAAGCGCCTGAGCAGATCACGCCGCTGAAGTCCCTCAAAGGCATCAATGTATTGAAGGTGAACCTCAATGAAGCGCAGGGAGATCAGCGCATCACCGTCGCCTTCGCACTCGGAGCCGAGCCCGTCACCGCGCCTGTCATGCCGCTCAGTGAGTGGACCCCGAAGAAGTGAGTTGGTGGAACGTAGGCTCGTTTGCAAAAACGAGTTTTTGGGGACGCACTTTTGCAAGTGCGCCTACGTTGCGCGCTTCTGGTGATGTCGGGGGTGAGCTGTTACGGTGCTCTGCGAGTGGACGCTGACGTGGTGTGTAGGCTCGTTTGCAAAAACGAGTTTTTGGGGACGCACCTTTGCAGGTGCGCCTACGTTGCGAGGTCCTTGTGGCGTCGGGGGTGAGCTGTTACGGTGCTCTGCGAGTGGACGCTTGCGTGGTATGTAGGCTCGTTTGCAAAAACGAGTTTTTTGGGGACGCACTTTTGCAAGTGCGCCTACGTTGCGCGCTTCTGGTGGTGTCGGGGGTGAGCTCAGAATTTAGACACCTGCCAGTTGCTTGATCCGCTCCCGCAACGCCCCCAGGCCGTTGAGGCGTGTGGGAGAGAGCATTTTGTGCAGTTGGCAGGCTTGCCAGACGCGCGGTTCCTCGGTGGTGATTTCGGCGGGGTCGGCGTGGCTGTAGAGATCGCAGAGAAGCGCGGCGAGGCCTTTGACCATGGGGCTGTCGGCGTCGCAGCGGAAGACGGGGAAGCCGCCGTCCTTTACACTCTCCACCCACACCCCCGATACACAACCCGGCACCCGGGCCTCCGGCGTCTTGACCGTCTCTGGCAGCGAGTGCCGCGCCCCGCGCCGTACGATCTCCGCCAACCGCTCCTGCGGATCAGGCAGGAAGTTCAGGTCTTCGATGAGAGCGTCTTGTTTGTCGGAGAGGGTCATGGGCGGCAAATTCTAGCGTTGTCCGGTGGTGATCCTCAAGGCAGGACAAGCCAAACGTTTGAGAGCGGCTTCGACTTGAGCCAACGTCGCTGCGTCGCAAACGGTGAGGCGGTGGGTCAATTGAACGTCTTGCATGGTGCCGATGGATTGCACATCAAACGCACCGGGAAGAAATCTGTGGGCTTGGTGCGGCACTGCGTATTCTGTGCCACGCAGGCTGGTGGTGCGCGCCACGTCGCTGATCGAGGCACGCTCTTCGTCCTTGCAAGCGGCGCTAAGGATGGGGACGGGGCGGCGAGGGTGGACTCGCGCTCGGCGAACCACTCGCGCAGTTTGCTGAGCTCCTCGGGTGGGAGCGTCTCGATGGCTTTTTCGACTTCGAGGGCGGTGCTCATGGGCGGATTTTAATCTCACGCCCGCTGAGCTTCAAGCGTGGATCATGACACTAGCGGCAGCAGTTTGCCGAGGAGGTCACTGATTTTGACGCGCTCTTGTTCGCCGCCGTCGCGGTGGCGGAGGGTGACGGTGTCGAGCAACTCGGGGCCTTTTTCGCCAAGGGTTTCGAAGTCGATGGTGATGCCGAAGGGAGTGCCGGCTTCGTCCTGGCGGGCGTAGCGGCGGCCGATGGAGGCGGTCTCGTCGTAGAAGCAGTTCATGTGCTTTTTGAGCAGGGCATAAACCTCACGCGCTTTGGCGACGAGTTCGGGTTTGTTCTTCAACAGCGGGAACACGCCGACTTTGATCGGGGCGATGCGGGGGTGGAAGCGGAGGACGGTGATGGTCTCTTTTTTGCCTTTGTCATCGACCTTCTCCGACTCGTCGAAGGCTTTGGCGATGACGGCGAGGGCCATGCGGTCGAGGCCGGCGGAGGGTTCGATGACGTGGGGGACGTAGTTGCCTTTGAAGAGGCGTTCGAACCAAGCACGGACGTCGGCTTCGGGCATGGGGCTGCCTTTGGTCTTGGCGGCTTCAGCGGCGAGGCGTTTTTGGATGAGGGCTTCTTTTTGGTCGTCGCTGAGTTGGGCGGCGGCGGTTTTGAGTTCCTCGTCGAAGACTTCCTGGGACTTGGTGCTGTGCTTTTGGTGCTGGGAGAGATCGAAGTCGCTGCGGGCGGCGATGCCTTCGAGTTCTTCGGTGCCGAAGGGGAACTCGCAGAGGATGTCCACGCAGGCGCGGGCGTAATGAGCGAGGTCGCCGTTGGTTTGCCAGTAGTATTCGAGGACGTTGCCGAGGCCGATGCCTTCGTAGAAGCGGGTGCGTTCCTGGACCCAGTAACGGTGCCACATGTCCCAGCCCCAGTTGGGTTTGGGTTCGGTGAGATCGGCGCCTTCATGCCAAGTGGCGACTTCGCCGGAGATGATTTGCACGGCTTCGTCGGGTTTGATGAAGAATTCGAGTTCCATTTGTTCGAACTCGCGGGAGCGGAAGGTGAAGTTCTTGGGGGTGACCTCGTTGCGGAAGGCTTTGCCGATCTGGCAGATGCCGAAGGGGACCTTCACGCGGGAGGAGTCGAAGACGTTCTTGAACTGGGCGAAGATGGCCTGGGCGGTCTCGGGGCGGAGGTAGGTGACGTCGGCCTCGGTGGCGGTGGGGCCAAGGTAGGTCTTCAACATGAGGTTGAAGGGGCGGGCCTCGCCGAGCATGCCGCCGGTCTCGGGGTGGAAGTCGACGCTTTCAGTGACGACATCGATTTTCTCTTCGTTGAGCAGTTCGATCTCTTCGGGTTTGCCAGCGGACTCACCCGCGTTTTGGGCGATGAGGGCGCGGATGCGTTTGCGGAAGCTTTCGATGTGTTCGCCGCTTTTGGTGAGGGCGGTGATGGTGCGGTCCCAGCGCCAACCGGTCGGGGATTGGGCGCCGCTGTATTTGAGGACCGTGCCGGATTGGGGATCGACGTGATCGGCGCGGACGCGTTTGTTGGTGAGGGAACACTCACGCATGAGGTCGGCGAAGGTTTCGACGTGGCCGCTGGCTTTCCAGATGGCGGGGTTCATGAGGATGCCGGCGTCGAGGCCGAGGATGTCCTCGCGTTCGCGGGTCATGGCTTTCCACCAGGCTTCG
>JBIIUD010000130.1:0-6832 GCA_044340175.1 Verrucomicrobiaceae bacterium | reverse complement strand
TGCGGGTTGCCGGTGATGCGGGTGAATCCAGTGCAGAATGTGACGTTCACGAATGATTTGGTTATCACTGGGGGTAACGTGGCGATCAACGGACCGTTGACTGGGAACTTGACGTCGACGACGGCGGTTACGAACAATGGGGTTGGGGAATGGGGATCGTTGTCGATGGCGAGGGTGGATGCGGTGGCTGCTCCAGCGGCAGCACCTGCGGTTTCTTTGGAGGCGCCAGTGGAGGCGGACATTTGGAAGATCGTGGGGACGAGGTTGTATTTCTTCAATCAGTATCGGGGTTTGCAGGTGTTTGATTTGAGCAATCCGGGAGCGCCCGTGAAGACGGGGGCGCTGCGGATGTCGGCGGTAGGAGAGCAGCTTTATGTGTTGAACGACCGAGGAAATTTACTGGCACTGGTGACGGATGTGCCGGGGGTGAATGGGATGGGTGCGACGGAGATTGTGATGGTGGAGGTGAGTCGCAATGGCGTGCCGAAGGAGCTTTCGCGGTTGCGGATGAGTGGTCGGCATGAGGACAGTCGATCGATGGGAAGCGAGTTGCATCTGGTGCTGACGCAGTCGGATCAAGTGGCCTTGGTATCGGTGGATTTTTCGAGGCCGAAGGCGTTGGTGATTCGGTCAAATCAGAAGGTGCCGGGGTGGACGCCGAAGTTGCAGGCGGTGGCGGGGCATTTGCTGGTGGCGACGACCGGGTCAGCGAATTATGGATGGGTGAGCGGAGGGGAGGCGTCGATAGTGCATGTGTATCGGGCGCTGAGAGCGGGGGGCACGGAACTGGTGAAGTCGCTGCCGCTGAAGGGGGTGGTGTTGGACAAGTTCAAGATGAATCTGGCGGGCAACGCGCTGGTGGCGGTGACTCAGGCGCGCGATGCGTTCAACTGGATGTTGCAAACTTGGGTGGAGACGTATCCGCTGGCGGGGGCGGAGGTGGAGCCGATGGCGCGGGTGTCGATTCCGGCAGCGGACTGGGAGACGCTTTATGCGACGCGGTTTGACGGGACGAAGGTGTATGTGGTGACGTTCCGGCAGATCGATCCGTTGTTTGTGGTGGAGCTGGATGATCCGGCGAATCCGGTGATCACGGGGGAATTGAAGGTGCCGGGATGGTCAACGTATTTGCTGCCGCGCGGAGATCAGTTGCTGGCGGTGGGGATCGAGGAGGGACGGGCGACGGTATCGATCTTTGGGGTGGCGGATCCGGCGGTGCCGACGCTGGTTTCGCGGGTGTTTTTGGGAGATCAGGGTGGCTTGAGTTCGACAGAGGCGAACTATGATGAGAAGGCGGTGGAGTATTTGCCGGAGGCGGGGCTTTTGTTGCTGCCGTTTCAGAAGTCGGGATACACGGCGGGGCGATACTGGAATGAAAAGGGGATTCAGGTGGTGCGGGTGGGGCGGAATGAATTGACGCTGGGGGAGGTAATTCCGCATGAATTTGAGGCGCGGAGGGGATCGTTGATCAAGGGTCACTTCGTATCGATATCCGGGCGGGAATTGGTTGTGGTCAAGCAAGGATCCGGCAAGGCTTCGCCGGTGGCTCAGGTGTCCTTGGCGTGGCAGGTGGATGAGGTGGTGCCGTTTGGTGATTACCTTTTGCAGATCGAGTATGGGAGTCCGAATGCGATGCTGCGGGTCACGACGACGGGGAATCCGGATGGGTTGGTAGAAGAGATCGATCCAGGGCCGGGGGCGATTGTGGGCGTGGAGCGGCGTGAGGAAGAGCTGTTCGTGGCACAGAAGCTGGCGAGGACCGAGGTGGTGGAGGGTGGGGGCATCCGGGAGGTGTATGGGTTGAGAACGTGGCGGTTTGGGCTTGGGAATACGCCGACAGTGAAGGAGTTGGGTCGGGTGGAGAGCTGGGCATTTGGCGATGGTGCTTTGTTGGGTGGGCTTTATGGAAGGCCGAGAGTGCGGGCGGTTTGGCCGAAGGGAGATCTGCTGGTGTGGGAGGTGACTCAGGGGGGATGGTATGGAGGCTATCCTGTGATTTTTGGGCCTGTGAATACGATTGGGGTTTTGCCGACTTTGACATTCAGCACCCAGCCGGTCGTGGCGACATTGACGAGGGCGGCGGTGCTTTGGACGAACGACTTGGTTTTGAATATGATCGAGGCAGAGGCGGTCAAGTTGCTGAAGCCTCGGGCCAGGGAGCGGTTGATGGGGATGCTGTGGCCGGTGGAGGTGGGGCGGAGCGGGATGAGGTCGATGGAACTGGTGGCGGTGAAGGGTGGGGAGAGTGATCAATTGAAAGGGGAAGTGATGGCGCAGGATGGGTTTGTGTTTTTGGGGATGGAAGTGAGGGAAGCGCCGTGGGTGGCGGATGCGCAGGGAGTGGGTGCGGTGCCAGTCGAAGAGGTGAAACAAGTCGAGTCGCCAGTGGAGTTGGGTGCGGCTGGTCGGCTGTCGATGGGGTATTGGTATTCCGTGCCGCCGAAGGTGTGGTCGGCGATGGTGGTGGTGGATTTCACGCAGTCGCCGGCGGTGGTGCGTGAGCCGGTGGGCGTGCCGGGGGGGCTGGTAGCCGTGGCGAATGTGGGATCGGCTGGGGGAATCGTGGTGGCGTTTGATGCGATCACGAGGGAGGTGAAGACGCTGGTCTATGACGGGGTGACGTGCTGGAGCTATGCGGATGCGGTGCTGCAGGGGAGTGCGGGAATGTTGGCGGGAGGAGGCGGTGTGACGTGTCGGGCGCAACGGGATGGGGGTGGTGCGGAGGTGCGATTGGAGGCATTTTACTATCAGGGAGGTGAGGGGCGGCAGTTTGCACGGGGCGGAATCTGGAATGAAGCGGGTCCTGATGTTGTGAGGTTGAGGGTTGTGAAGGACCAAGTGTTTTTGGGCCAAATGTCTGATGGTCAGTTGCAGTATCGGCTAGTGGATTTAGGGGTCGGGGCGGGATTTGAGAATCGGCGTGCTGTGACAATACCTGCGGGAGATCCTACTTTAAATTTAGAGGTCTCGGTGGTGGATCGGCTAGGATCGGGTCTTTGGGTGCCACGTGGTCTTTATGGCGTAGCGCACTTTAAGTCATCGATGACGGTGCTGCCGCAGATGATGCCGGAACCGAATCGATTGATTTTATCGGTGCCGAGTCAGGATGTTTTCCGGCAGAGTACCTCTGCGGCGAGGATGATCGGGCCGATCAGGTGAGTCCATTTTCTGTTGCTGTTGAGACGGTCATCGTCATTTTGCGGGCGGCCGCAGGATGGCGATGACTTTTTTGAGGTCAGCATAATGATTTTGTGTCCGAAAGGAGGGGGCTGGAATCCTCTTTATGGTATGATGATGATTCCACACCACGAGACGCTGACGAATCGCCGGGACATTTTGCGCCGTGGTGGTGCAGGATTTGGGGCATTGGCGCTTTCGGCACTGCTTGGGGAATCGGACTTGCAGGGGGCGTTGGGTGATCCAGCGGGCCAGTCAGGGGTTCCGGCGACGGAGAAGTTGGCGCACCGGGCGGGGCAGGCGAAGAGCGTGATTTTTGTGTTCATTGAGGGAGGGCCGAGCCATGTGGACCTGTTTGATCCGAAGCCGCTGATGCGGGAGTTGGCGGGACAGTCACTGCCGGACAGTTTTGGTTCGGTCATTACGGCGATGGGGGAATCCCGCGCACCGCTGCTGGCGGACAAACGGGAGTGGAAGCAGCATGGTCAGAGTGGATTGTGGATTTCGGATTGGTTGCCGCACACGGCAAAGCTGGCGGACGAGTTGTGTGTGATTCGGTCCTGCGTCTCAGACGGCATCAATCATTCCGGTGGGGTTTGTCAGATGAACACGGGGTCGATCTTCGGTGGGCGGCCGTCTCTGGGGGCGTGGGTGAATTATGGTTTGGGCACGGAAAACGGCAATCTGCCAGCCTTTGTGGTGATCAAGGACACGGAGACGCAGGTGGTGAATGGAGTGCGAAATTGGGGCAGCGGGTTCATGCCAGCGGTGTATCAAGGGGTGGAGTTTGAAGGGGGGGCGCAACCGATCGCCAACTTGGTGCCGCCTAGCGGGATGAGTGTTTCCCGTCAGCAGGGCAAGCTGGCCTTTCTCAATAAGCTGAATCGTGATTACAACACGGCGCGCACGGACAATTCGGACTTGGACGCCCGCATTCGTGCCTATGAACTGGCTTTCCGAATGCAGGCGGAAGCACCGGAGGCGGTGGATCTGGGGCAAGAATCGGC
Source organism: Verrucomicrobiaceae bacterium (assembly GCA_044340175.1). Taxonomy (GTDB): domain Bacteria; phylum Verrucomicrobiota; class Verrucomicrobiia; order Verrucomicrobiales; family Verrucomicrobiaceae; genus JAGRPD01. Next base: position 2,648 of record JBIIUD010000130.1, on the reverse strand, counting down.
GGCGACCAAGAAGCTCTATGGCATCGACAATCCCAAAACGGAAGTGATGGGTCGCAACTGTCTGTTGGCACGGCGTCTGGTGGAGCGCGGGGTGCGCTTTGTGCAGCTCTATCATGGTTCTGGCAGCAAGTGGGATGCTCACGCCAAGATCGAAGAAAACCACACCAAGCTCTGTGCGGAGCAAGACCTGCCGGTGGCGGGGCTGCTGCGGGATCTTAAAGCGCGGGGGCTTCTCGATGAGACGCTGGTGATCTGGGGGGGCGAGTTTGGGCGGACGCCGATGAGCGAGAAGGGCGATGGCCGGGACCACAATCCGACGGGCTTCACCATGTGGATGGCGGGCGGTGGCGTGCGTGGCGGGCAGACGGTGGGCAGTACGGATGATCTGGGCTTGCGTGCGGTAGAAAACAAGATGCATGTGCATGACCTGCATGCCACGATCCTCCATCTCATGGGCATTGATCACACCCGCCTGGTTTATAAATACAAGGGCCGGCCCGAGCGGATCGACATGAATGAGGGAAATCCTCACACCAAGCTCACGGTGTGAGCGGAGAGAGAAGATTTTTCGAAAATCGATGCAACGGAAAGGGCTGGGTGTCGTTTAAGCCGGACGCTCTAAGCGATCCAGGCGACTGGGCGCCGTTGACGGACAAATCAAAACCAACATCACACTACCGACCTATCGTATGAAAAGCATCATCACACTCCTCTCCGTTTTGGCCATGGCCGCCACCGTTTCCGCCGCTGACGGCGCTGCCAAAAAAGGCGACGGCAAAGGCAAGGCCAAAGCCGATCCGGCGGCTGCATTCGCCAAAATGGACAAGGACAGCGACGGCAAAGTGAGCAAGGAAGAGTTCATGGCCTCCCCACAGGCCAAGAAGGACGCCACCAAAGCTGGCGAAAGCTTCACCAAGCGCGACAAGAACAGCGACGGCTCCCTGAGCAAGGAAGAGTTCATGCCTGCTAAGAAGGCCAAGAAGTAATCCCACGCTGGAGGTCACTCCAGCTGATTTCGTTCGACGCCTGTTGTGGAAACACGGCAGGCGTTTTCTTTTGCCCACGGTGCGGGGCGAAATTGACACTTGAAAGACGGCTGATAACACGGCAGCCGTTAGGTAAGGACCGGACAAAAGTCGGTTTGGCGCTGAGCATGAGTTTAACATCGGACAACGAGCGGCCATTGGTCGATCTCTCCCAAATCAAGCACCCAGTGATGCGGTTGCTTTATCCGGTATTGGGGCCAGCCTTGCGCCGCTTTTTGCGCGTGGATGAAGTGAACCAGTTGGAGGCAGACACTGTTCGGTTTGGCACTCAGGAATCCTTCTTCCGTACCACCCTGGATTTGCTGGGCTGCCGTTATGAGTTGAGTGAGGCGGATCTGCTGCGCATTCCGGCGAAGGGACCGGTGGTGGTGGTTTCGAATCATCCGCTTGGGGGTCTGGATGGCATTATTCTGGGGGACCTGCTTCAGCGCAGGCGTGGCGATGTGAAGCTGATGGCCAACTACCTGCTTCGACGTGTGCGTTACGCCGGCGGGCACATGATCTTTGTGGATCCTTTCGCCAAGGAATCGCCAACCGCGCGCAACATCGCTCCGCTACGGGAGAGTTTGCGGCATCTGAAGGGTGGTGGTCTGCTGGGGGTCTTTCCTGGGAATCAGGTCTCTCATTATCGCCGGGACACGGGGGAGGTCGCAGACCCGGAGTGGGTCACGCACATCGCTGCACTGGTTCGCCGCAGCGGGGCGGCGGTGGTGCCGCTCTACATCGACGCCCGCAACTCATGGTTGTTTGAGCGCATCGGTCTGCTTCACCCGCTGCTCCGGACGTTGCTGTTGACCCGGGAATTCATCAAACGCGGTACCTCACGTGAGCCTGTAAGGGTGAGTGTCGGAGCTGTCATTCCCAGCGCTCGACTGAAGCGCTTCGATACGGATGAGGAGATGATCCGTTTTCTGCGCCTGTCCGCCTACATGTTGAAGAATCGGCCGGACCTGCCGCCGCGTCAGAGAGGGGTCAGTAACCTCATTCCCGCCACCGCACCTGCGCAAGCACCCTTGGCACCACGCCGGGCACCGGAGGAATTGGAGCAGGACATCGCCGCTCTGCCGGAAAGTGCGCGACTGCTGACTCAAGGCGACTTTGACGTGCTCATGGGGCGTTACGAGGAGCTGCCAAACATCATGCAGGAAATCGGGCGGGGGCGGGAGGAAAGCTTTCGTTTTGCGGGTGGCGGCACGGGGGAGGCATTGGATTTGGCTGAGGCGGATAAAATCTATCACCACCTCTTTGTGTGGAGTCGGAGGGATCGTGCGGTGGTCGGAGCGTACCGCTTGGGCATGGCGGATGAAATCATTGCCAAGCATGGGCCAAAAGCGCTCGTCTCCAGTGCGTTGTTTGAGTTTAAGCCCGCATTCATTGCACGTTTGAACCCGGGATTGGAATTGGGGCGTTCGTATGTGCTGCCGGAATACCAGCGCAGTTACAGCTCACTGCTGCTACTCTGGGGGGGCATCTTGTCGTTCATTGCCCGGCACCCACAGTATCGCCGAGTGTTTGGCTCCGTCGGCGTCAGTCAGGGGGATGAGTTCTGTCCGGCATCGCGCACTCTCATCGTGGACTATATGCGGCGGGAGCATGGCTGGC
>JBIIUD010000109.1:0-7226 GCA_044340175.1 Verrucomicrobiaceae bacterium | reverse complement strand
CCTGAAACGCGCTGGGGAGAAAGCCTGCCTGCCAGTTCTTCGTGCGGCGGATGGGCATGCCACCCGGGCACATGGCGATGTAGCCGGGCAGGTTTTGATTCATGGAACCGAGCCCGTAGGTGATCCATGAGCCGAGGCTGGGACGATTCAGCCGCGCCTCGCCACAGTTGAGCAAACCAAGCGACGGCTCGTGGTTTGGCAAATCCGTATGCATGGAGCGGATGATGCAGAGATCGTCCGCATGCTGCGCGGTTTTGGCGAACAGCTCACTGATCTCGATGCCGCTTTGGCCGTATTTTTGAAATGCATACGGTGACTTCAATCCAGCGCCTGTCGGACGCTCCGTCTTCAGCTGCGAGGGAATCGGCTTGCCGTCATACTTATCGAGAGACGGCTTCGGATCAAAGGTGTCCACATGCGATGGCCCACCGTTCATGAACAAATGCACCACACGCTTCGCTTTGGCAGGCATCGGTGGCTGTCGAGCGGCGAGCGGGTTGAGCGAAATACCCGATGTCTCCGCGAGCAGATCGCCAAGACCGAGGGCACCAAAGCCCATGCCGATGCGGCCGAGCATGTCGCGGCGGGTGAGATGGGGGATGTGAGTCATGGGTTTTCGGAGGGGAGGACGACAAAGGAATGCGGACAGGGGAATGATTTTGCATTTATTCCTCTGTCCGCATTCCTTTGTCGTTTCTGTCTTTGGTTAGCGTGGTGATTTCGACTCGGGAGTGATTGAGGTTGATCCACTGGATGCCTTGAATGGCAACGCGCTCAAACACGGCCTGGAGTTGCTTCTGGTAAGCGGTTTGATTCTCGTGCAATGCGGTGACGATGAACGCCAGCCCTGGGGAGTGGGATTGGATGAGGTGCGTGCCGAGCTTTGTATCTCCCGACATCACATCCACTCTCTGCAAACACTCGGACTCGCCACCGAAGAAATGCACGAGGGCCTCGCTGTAAAGAAGGCTGTCCAAATGGGTGCCCCAGTCGGCTAGCATGGCTTTGAGGTGATCCATCATTCGCTGGCAGTTTGGCGTGAGGATCTGCCAGCCTGATGCCCGAAGCCGGGGGCTATGCCGATCTGACTCGGCCAACGCATTGCGAAGGAGCATGCCTTTGACCGTGGGTGATCCAAAGTTCAGCAGCTTGATGCGCCTTATGTTTTGCAGCATCGCGTAGTTGTAGCACTGCGACTCGTGAGCAGCGGTCAGTGCTTGAGCGACCTTCAATTCATAAGCCATCTGATTCACCACCAAATCCAGGTAATAGACCTTGGTAAAGCTCCCGTGGACCACTTTCAACGGCACCTGGGTGTGAACGATGAACCCGTCCGTCCGTAGCCGCAGAGCCAACTCAGTTTCATAGATGCGCTCATCAAACAGGCGGCCCAACTCATTTTGGATGGCGTAAGCGTGATGCATGACGGCACTATCAACGCACTCAAACTCGGCATCGGAGATGTCGGTGAGTTCTAAGGTGCGATGGATGGGCATGATGGAAACGGGGAAGGACGACAGAGGAATGATTTTTTGTTTTGGTTTTTTATTCCTCTGTCCGCATTCCTTTGTCGTTAATCAGCAAACTGGAACTCATTGCCAATGAGGAGCACCTGAGCGAGTTGGGCGAGCGGACTCTGCGGTGCGGGAGTTGGCGTGGGCGGGGCGCTGTTCACGAAGCGCAGCGCCATCTCGGCCTCGTCCGGCTTGGGTCCGCGCAGCAGGACACGGTGATATAGCGCCTCAATGGTGCGGGCATCCACGATGCCTCCAGTGCTAGCTTGGAGCGTGGCGGCGAGCTTGTTGGCCTGCGTCTGGATGAAGGGCGAGTTGATGAGGAACAAGGCCTGCTGCGGCACGGTGGTGACAGAGCGCTGAGGGCTGTGAATGTCGGGATTCGCAAAGTCGAACATGGCGGGCACGCTGGCCTGCACTTCGCGGTCGATGAAGAGGTAGAGGCTGCGGCGGGTGTCCACTTCCGGCGCGGCTGGCGCCGTGGGACGTCCGCCTGCATTCGCGGCATTCAGCGAGCCGCACGCGACGAGCGTGGAATCACGCATCTGCTCGTAATCGAGCCGCAGGCGATTGAAGCGCGAGAGCAGCGCGTTTTCCGCGTCCTTTACATCCTTTTCGGGCGTGCTGGTGCAGCTCTGCTGGTAGGTTTGCGAGTTCAGGATGTGGCGTTGCAGCTTCTTCAGGCTCCAACCTTCCTCCATGAAGGTGGCGGCGAGGTAATCGAGCAGTTCCACCTGCTCGGGTCTCGGTGTCTGCATGCCAAAATCGCTGGGCAGACTCACCAAAGGTTTGCCAAAGTGCAGCATCCACACGCGGTTCACCATCACGCGGGCGGTGAGCGGATTCTCCTTGTTGGTGATGCTCTGGGCCAGCTCCAGCCTGCCGCTGCCTTTCGTGAACTTCTGCCCGCCAAACATCGTCAGAAAGCCGCGCGGCGCGAGTGCTCCCTGTCGCGCTGGATTGCCTCGAATGAAAACATTCACGTCCGCAGGCTGCGGGCGATCCTGCATGGTCATGGCGCGGAGCGGTGCGCCGGGGTCTTCGACAGCGAGCTTCTTGATCTCATTATCGATCTCCTGCATGCGCAGGCTGTCCTTCACGTTGAAAAACTGGTCGATGCCCTCTGCAGACACCGACATCGGCGACATGGGAGTTTGAAGCAGCCCGCGCATTTCCAACCACGGCGGATTCTCCGGCACGAGGCCGCTGACGCTGGCGAGGAAGACCTCTTGATAAAGTAAGGCCAACTCTCCGAAATTTTTCAGGGGTGGCCGCTTGGCGAACTCATTGCGCAGCACTTCATTCGCACCGCTATCAGGCTTGGCGAGTCGTTGGGCCAGCTCCGGTGCTTTTGCTGCGAACTCGGCCTCCTTCAGCTTCGCAAACTCTGTCCACGCGAGCATCACAGGGTGCGGTTGCGGCACGAGCGCGTAGGTCGTGAGGAAGTCGCGCCACTTCGTCGCCACACTCTCGCGGAACATCTCCGTGGCAGCAGACGCCTTGAATGCGTCCGGTGTCATGGCTGTGGCACGCTGGGCAAAGAGCAGGTAGTCGCGCAGTTTGTCCGGCTTGCGCAACTCGCTGAAGACTTCCTCGCGAAACGCCTTCTTTTTCACCTCCACTGCCGCCACCTTCTGCTTAAACGCCGCCGCTGCCGCCGCATCCGGTGCCTCGCTGATGATCGGAAACTCTGGCGGCACGATGCAACTGTTCATCACGCTGTAGAGCGCGTAGTAGTCCGCCGTCGGCACCGGATCATACTTGTGATCATGGCAGCGTGCGCAGGACACCGTGAGGCCCAGCAAGCCGCGTGAGATGACATCAATGCGGTCGTCGATCTGCAAGGTGCCATCGCCCACGAAGCTGTCATTCACGGTGAGAAAACCAAGCGCCGCGAGCGCACCCACCGGCTTGCCAGGAGCCTGCAAATGATCCGCCGCAATCTGCTCCGTGATGAATTGGTCATACGGCAAATCATCGTTGAGCGCCTTCACCACCCAGTCGCGATACGTGTGCGCATTCGGCAGACGATTGTCCGCGCCAGGGCCCGCGTAGCCCCAGGTATCCGCGTAACGCGCCACATCCAGCCACATGCGTCCGATGCGCTCGCCATAGCGCGGGGAAGCCAGCAACTTGTCGATCAGCGCCGCCGCCGCATTCGGCAGGCCTCCCGCTGCCGCTTGTTTGAACTGCTCCACCTCCTCATAAGTCGGCGGCAGTCCCGTGAGGCTCAGATGCAATCTCCGGCACAGCACCGCCGCCTCCGCCGCTGGGGCAAAGTCCAGACCTGCCTTCGCCAGCTTCGCAGCGACCAGCGTATCCACTGAAGTCGGCGTTGCAGGTTTGGCGATGGGCTTGAAGGCCCAATGCTCCTGCCACTTGGGCTTGCCCTGAGCCACCACCGCCTCCTTCGGCCACGGCAGCCCCATTTTCACCCATTGCACCAGCGCCTCGATGTGCGCCGCCGCGAGCTGCGGCTTCTTCGTCGGCATCGGCTCCACACCCGGCGCATGACGCACGGATTTGATCAGGGAACTCCCCTCAGGATCACCCGCGATGACCACCTTGCCCGCATCCGTGCCACGCAGCACCGCCTCCCGCGAATCCAGCCTCAGCCCGCTCTTCGCCTTCTCAGCGCCATGACATGAGTAACAATGCTCCGCGAGCACCGGCCGCACATTCTTCTCAAAGAACACGATCTGCTCCGGGCTGAAAACCACCTCCTGCGCCACGACGTTTGCCGTGGCGATGTTTATGAGGGTGAGAAGGAGGGATTTCATTGGAGCGGAGTATTCATAAGCCGCCCGATGCAGAGTTTTAACGACGGGTTGTGTGACAAAACGGTGTTTCGTCAGAAATGGCGTTCAGTGGTTCAGTGCCTCCACGCGACTATCTCGTAGCATTGAAGCGAGAATGTTCTTCATTGGGTGTTCGTCTCCGTGATCGTCCAGTGGGTCAGATCGTAGTGGCGCTTGGTTTTGCCGTCGGTGAGAATGAGGTCGCCGTTCCATTCTTGGCGCATCCAGGGGTTCTCCAGCAGGGGCCAGGTCTCGTAGGCGATGCGTTCACTGTTGATGAGGGTGTTACCGTCAAACGTGCGCTCGATGCGATGGCCATGGTGGTCGGTGAAGGTGTGTGAGGTGATTTTGGATGAAGCGCGGATCTTGTCGCGAAAGGCCGCGAGTTGCGCTTCGGGCGTTGTTTTGCCGAAGTCGGCGGGGAGCGCGGTTTCGAGCGCGAGGGCCACGTTTTCACCGTGAAGGCGAAACTCGGAGTCGGCCTTGCGTTTCCCGCCGGAGCTGACGCCTCCTTGCGGATCCCACTTGAAGGGCTGCGTGGCGTTGATCGCGATCAAGACGCTGCCGTAGTGCAGGTAGATGCGGCCCTCGGCGGCGCTGTCGTTGGTCAGCGCCTGCCAGCCACCGGGGATGAAACCGAGCGCGTAGGGGAACTTTGCCTTGGCGAGATCGCGTGTGACCATGAGCAGGCTGCCGCGATGCTGCGCAAATTGCGCGTGACGGCTGGCGATGCCGTGCGTGGCATAGCCGAGCGGTTTGCCATCGGACATGGGCACGGTGATCCAGAGATGGCTGCCTTTGTCCGCATCTGGTTCCTCCCACATGACGCCGAAGGGATAGGTCTGGCCCCACACGCTGCCGCCGGGCAAAACGGCGGTGCTGAAGACGGCGTGCGTGCGGTTCATGAAGGTGGTTTGGAAGAGCTTGTCGCCATCGAACCGGCTGCGGCACACATACGGCTCGCTGCGATCCTTGGCGGCCCTCACGATGATGGGATGCGGGCGATATCCCTCCGCTGCGGCAAAGATGGCTTGGCTGGTCGCATCCAGCTTGGGCGACACGCCGCCGAAGTAGGTCCAGAGCAACGCCGCGCCACCGGTGGGCTGCTGCGTGAGTTGATCAGGATAGCTTCGACCGCTCGGCACGGCCCAATGACCGCGCAACCAGGTGCCCGCCGCGTGGGCGATGCTCATGTCATAAGCCATGGCCGCCTTCCGCCGCAGTTCCGCCGGCACGAACTCATTGTCCAGTGTGCGCAACGTGCCGACGTTGTAGATGAAGTAGGGCCGTGAGGCGAACTCGCCGCTGCCGCGTGTGGCGATGCTTTCCACGCGTTCATTCAGCCACTTCAGCGCCCGGTCGCCACGCGGGCCGTATTTGCCATCCTTGGGCAAGTTCTCCGCACCCCAGATATTGTCAGCCAGCAGCAAGGCCAGCGTGTGGATCATGCCGAGATTGCTCGTCGTGCCCTTGTAGTTGTGCGCGTGCGTGAAGACGTAACGATAATCCTCCAGCAACTCCGGCGGGAACTGCCGATGCCACTTCACATAGCAGTTCAACGCGCCCCAATAGAGAAAGCCGTTCGCGCCGATGTTCGTGCTCTTTGCCTCCTCTCGCTTCTCGATGCCCTGCCGCATGAACTTCACCCCGCTGGAGACAATCTTCAGCGCAGAGGACTCTTCCCCGCGTTCGAACATCTGCTGCGCCACCCAGTAATGCATCGGCGAGGTGCCATCGAGCCGTTCAGGGTCAGCCGTCGCACCGCTCAAGGCGAGGTCGGAGCGTGAGGTGAAGTCATCCGCAGCAGCGAAGATGGCAAAGACATGGCACCACACGCCCACCAACGCCCCGAGAAAAAACGAGCGATAACGGACGCGATGGACGAGTCGGCTCATGATGACTGCGGGTGTGCGACGAGGAAAAAGCATGGGCTTCACCGCGACTTCTCTTTGGAACGATACTTCGCCACCGCCTCCGCCAGCACCTCGACCATGCGCTTTTGGATGGCGGCGGCTTTGGTCATGGCTTCCTGCACACGGGCACGGCCGGCGGCGCGATCTTCATGCAGCGGTTTCAGTTTGTCCCAGAGCTGCTGGCCGGTGGTTTGGCCGCTTTCGAAGACCCAGTCGGCGAGGCCGAGGTCGCGGAACATCTGGCCTTTGACGGTGTCCACGGGGTTGCGGACGTAGAAGGCGGGCGTGCCTTGCGAGAGGGCCATGATGGGCGAGTGGCACTCGGCGCTGACGATGGCGACCGCGCGGGCATAGACGGAGCTGGCTTCGTCGGCGGACCAAAACATGTCGCGCCAGATGACGTTCGGTTTCACAATGGCGGGCAGTGGATCGAGGAGGTGCTCTTTCGCCACGGCGATCTCATAGGTCATCTCAGGGCAAAGGATGACCTTCTGGCCCGTCTCGCGCACCCAGAGTGTGATGAGGTCGCGCAACGGGGCGTGGTCTCGGTTGGCGTGTTGGGCGTTGATGGCGTCGATCTCATAATCGGCCTCGCCGCGTGGGATGTCGCGGACGCGGTAGTAGGGTGTGTAGCGCAAACGCGGCAGCACGCAGATGAACTTGCCCTCTTCCACGCCGATGCGTTTCAGCCAGGCCTTGGCGCGGCCTTCATCTCGCACGGCGATACCGAAAGTGCCGTCGAGGCCGAACTCGATCACGGGGGTGCTCAGTTTCTGGCTCTTCAAGTAGTGCAGCGAAAGCGTGTCACGGGCGAAGATGAACGCCGCGCCATGGAAGACCTCGCGATGCTTGAACAGGCCGTCGAAATGATCGCTCGGCAGCGCGGCGATGACGTTTTTCAGTTCGTCCAGGGTATCGCCCTGCGGACGGTCCTTGCGGTTGGAAACGAGATCGAACGATGAGCCGAAGAAGCCATACGGTTTGCCCGATTTGGCCCAAAG
>JBIIUD010000108.1:0-7255 GCA_044340175.1 Verrucomicrobiaceae bacterium | reverse complement strand
CTCTTTCAGGATCTCCAGCATCACAACAGCGACCGCTGGCGCCAAGTCTCACTCATCCTTGATGAAGACGTGCATCAGTTTGAGCGCTACCTCATCAGCGTCGGCGGCACTTCATTTCCTACCGGCACCGCCCTCCTCGATCCGGCCCCTGAAGACTACCACCTGGAGTTGCGCCGCCATTTCACCACCCGGGTGGACAGCGCCATCCGCCGCTTTGTCGTTGGCCTGGACTTGGACCACACCATCGAACCCGGCCTCAAAAAAGCCGCCGCCCGCGCGCGAGTCGTGCCGCGCCTCATCGCCCCGGTTCTGATCGGAACCGCCCTCACTTTCTGGTTTGCCGGCTGGATCAGTGCTGCAGCCGTGGCCATCGGCGGCCTGCTCAGTTTGCTGGCCTTTTATCTCCTCACCAAAGCCGCCCTGAACGCCACTCGAGGCGAACTCATCGACAAGCTCGACGCCTCCTCCACCCAACTGCACGACCTGCTTTCCAAGCACGTCACCGCAGAAGTGCAGACTGCCTTTGGTCAATTCCAAGACCTGCTCATCCCCGCAGGCAAAGCCACCGCCGAGCGCGAGCAAATCCTGGAGCAGCACACCGCCGCCCTCACCGAGCTCGAGACCCGCTTCAGCGCCCTGCATCAAGCGCTCAAGTAAGCTCATCATCCGATATCGAGACACCTCATCCCATCACGTGGCTCCAACGTGGGATTTCGGGTTGAAGATTCAGCCCCAACTGAAACCAAAGCCCATGAGCTTGGGGACTGGGAATCGCTGAAGCACACGTTCAACTGCTTTTCACCTGGCTCGGCCCGACACTGAAGCCTTCCTGCGAATGCTCCCATGCAGCTAGAGCCACTCGACTTACTGCTTTTATGATTTTTATTCTAATCTGGAACTTTTCACTCTTATTGTTTAAGGTTTTTGCGTATTTTAATTAATTTTAATTGCGGCATGGAGAATGCTGCAACCTAGACGGAATCATTTTTTCTTAACCCCTTCCAATTCGAGACCTAAGAAGGCGAAAACGTTTCAATCAGTTCTTTGATCACACCTTAAATCACTGGAAACACCTTCCATGGCCAAGAGCAATATCACTCAACGACATGCTTCTTTCCTCGTGCGATACAGTATCCTTATTGTTCTATTCGTTGCGAAGCTGTCCTCCGCCAGTGCGCAGAGCACTTTCATCACCACATCAGGAACCCAACAATGGGGTACTACCGGTAACTGGTCCCCATCTGGGGTCCCTAGTGCGGTCGACGCGAACGTCATTTTCAACTCCCCTAGCGGAGGCAATCAGACGGTCAACCTTAGTCCTTCGGGCACCAACGTCCGCACCGTCGGATCGATCACGATCACCAATGACAGCACAAACACCTTCACGTTGAACAACGGTACGGGTGGAAGTTTGATCATGGATTCGACGTTGGGAAACACGTCCATCACGGTGAACGGAACCGGTAACGTTGTGAACACGATCAGCGCGACGACCGCGCTCAACGACACGCTTGAGGTCATCGTCAACAATACGGCCACCACCAGCACCTCCGGGGCGATTACCCTGACCGGCGCCATCTCGGGACTTGGCGGCTTGATCAAAAAAGGTGCAGGAACTCTCAGCTTGACGACGGCTGCGAAAACCTACACGGGAGCCACGAGTGTCGAAGCTGGGGTTCTTCGAGTTAGTGAAGCGAGCCAACCCACCGGAACATCGTCCGTCACGGTCAGCGCTGGCGCTCAATTCCGGACGGACAGCAACAACAACCGGGCATGGTCCTTTGGTTCCGGCACCGTGACGCTCAACGGGCTCGGTACGTCGGGCAGCGCGGGTGCCTTCCGCCAGCAAGGCACGATGGCCCCCTCAGAAAACCAGACCTACATGAACAACTTCAACCTCGCGACCACTTCAGGCATCCATGTCGATGGCGGAAACGGCAGGGCTCAGTTTATCGGCAGCCTCTCTGGATCGGGTGACCTCGTCAAAACGGGTGCCGGTCGGCTTCAGCTCAGCGGCGTCAACGCCGCCTACACCGGCGGCACCCAAATCCAGAACGGGAGCATACTGGTCGATTCCACGTCCCGGCTTGGATCTGGGAATCTCGCTTTCACCCAATCAGCGGGCAACACTCCATCCATCACTTTTAACAACGCTTCACAGACGGTCGGGAATCTCTCCAGCGCGTGGACCGACACTTCTGGCACGCAGACCCAAACCCTGACGCTCAATGGCACCGCCCTAACGCTTAATCAGACATCGGACCATGCGTTTGGCACCGGCGCGGCCGCCACGCTTACCAGCATCATCGCGGGCACTGGGTCCATCACCAAAGCGGGTGCGGCCAACCTGACCCTTTCAAGCGCCAACACCTACTCCGGCGGCACCACTGTCTCCGGCGGCACTCTTGTCATCAACAACTCCTCCGGCTCAGGCACCGGCACCGGCGCAGTCACCATCGCTTCCACCGGCACCCTTGCGGGCACTGGTCGCATCGCGCCTGCCGCTGATACCAACATCACTCTCAATGGCAGTGTTTATGTTGGGGATACCACTCTCGCTTCTCCCGTGGCTTCCATCTTGGAACTCGCTACCTCCGGCACGGGGAGCACCATCTCTAGCAGCTCCGCTATTTTCTATTTCGATCTCTTCTCTGGCGCGGGCTCTGAGGGCCTCAATGCGTTGACTACAGCAGATCACATCAAGCTCCCTGGTCGGCTCACCAACCACAGCAGTGGCACGCTGGTGATCGGCAACCCACTGACCATGACAGGCTTCAAAGTGGGGGATGCCTGGAATCTCTTTAACCTAACAGGGGGTGGTAGCATAGCCAACGACTTCAATTTGGATTACAGCGGTCTCAACCTTGACCCAGCTGCTTTGGCTGGCCAATTTGACCGCTCCACAGGCACCTTCTCCATTACCCATGTCATCCCTGAGCCTTCCCGTGCTCTTCTGTTCATTCTCGGACTTGCCACACTCTGCCTGCACCGCTGCCGCGTGCCCGTCACTGACCCGTGAAGCCTGCTGAAGAACGGATTTCCTCTAACCCTTCCGACTTGAGTGGAGCGGGACTTTGCCCCAGCAAAACCTGCTGCAAAAACGCTCCCGCTGTGTCTTTGAACAAAGCGTGTCGCGGGGCATCCACGCTTCCGCACGCCAATGGTCCCAGTAGGTCAGTGGGGGATTCGGGATCACAATGCGTTGCTCCCGTCACTTTCATGATCTTCAGGGGTCCCGCATAGCCTTTCACCATCGCCACCCCATTGCCATGGCGGTTGAAGGGCGCAGGCTCAGCCAGCAAGACCAGACCCGGCGCTGTCACCTTCCCTGCCAGTGCCGCTCCCCGACCTTCAGAATCGACGGGGTCCAGACCCACCCAAGCATCCAATGGCACCTTGGTCCGCGCAGCCGCCGTCAAGGTCGTCAATCCACCCATCGAAAACCCGAGCAAACCCATCTTACCCGCCACCGGCACCGGCCATTCCCCGCGCAGGCCTGCCTCCGCCAAGCGCGCAATGGCATCCGCATTGCGGTTGTGTTTGGTCCAATAGGGTTGCGTCAAGACCGCAGCCGCTAGGCCACGCTCAGCCAAAAACGTCCCCCAACCCGCCATGTAGCGGCGACTCCGGGAAAAACCATGCGCCACCACCACGCCCGGGCGCGCGCTGCCGTCGTCACGAAAGTAAAAATCCACCTGCACCGGTGTGCCCCCACAGTTCACGGTCCGGGTGTGTTTGACCACCCCGACTGGCAGCTTGGGAGGCGCCGTGCAGGTCACCGCAAAAAGCGTTAACCCGACAGCAGCTAAACCGAAAACAAGACGCCGGATCCGACGGAGGAACGATTTCATGAGCGGTACAATCCATAGCGGACCGCTTGCACCCCGCAAGCTCTGAAGGTAGCTCTATCGTCTGCCCTATGCCCGAACTCCACCCCGACACCCCCACCATAGAGACCCGTGAAGAAGTCATGTTTTTTGATACTGACTGCGGTGGCGTCGTGCATAACATTGCTTACCTGCGAATGATTGAGACCGCCCGCACCCGCCTGGCCGCCAAGCTCGGGATGGCTCTCAGCGAGATGGCGAAAACCCAGCTTTACCCCGTTGTCGTGCGGACAGAGATCGACTACCGAAAGCCGGCGAAACTCGCTGACGAGCTCATCATCCAGGGCCACCTGGAAAGAGTCGAGCGCGCCCGCTTTTGGTGTGCTTTTGAAGTGCGGCGCGCCGCAGATCAAAAGCTGCTCATCACCTGTCGGCAGTCACTGGCGCTGGTGCAGATGCCGCAGGGTCGCCCGGTGCGTCTGCCAGAAGACTGGTCCAGCCGCTACGCTCATCTCATCCCCCATCAAACGTAATTGACGAAGTCGAGGTTGGTGGAGGCTGAGAAAGGATCATTGAAACGGCCTAAGTTCGGAAAGATCGTATTCATCTGCCCAGGTCCCACACCGAACCACTTGGCGATGACCGCGCCGTACTGATCCACGGACGTTGTCGGGATCCAGCGCCCGCGGTTACCTTGTACATCCATGCCAGTATTGATGGCAAGGTTTGGGTATTGCCCCAAGATCCGCTTCCCTTTGACGCTGCCGCCCATCACCATCATGTGCCCACCCCAACCGTGGTCGGACCCGCCAGTGGCATCGATCTTATTCGGTGTGAAGGTACGGGTGAAATCAGAGGCCGTGAAGGCCAGCGTCTTGTCCCACACCCCATTGGCTACCAGAGCGTCCCGAAAGCCTTTGATGGCGCAGGTGAGCTGGAGCATGAGACTAAAATACCCTTGGTCCCGGCGCGGCACACTGGGAGTGCCGGTGGTGGGAATCTGAGAGGTGTGAGTGTCCCACCCGCCCAATTGCACGAAGAAGATCTGGCGTTTGTTGTTCAAAGCCGTGTTACCCACAATCAAGCGCGCGGCCGTCCGCATCTGGGCGGCAAATCCGTTGGTCAGGCCATCGATTCCGGTGCCAGCAAAGGCGCTGGTGAAGTGACTGTCCAACGCCGTGGTATTATTGGCTGTAGCCGTCAGCGCTAACGCTCCGCCCACCAAACCCTCCGTCACCCGAGCGCTGCGAGCGACGTCCTTGTAGGCCTCGTCAAACAAGCTGGCATGACTCATGCCCAACAACTGCTCGAGTGCCGCCAATCGCCACCCTGAGGTGTTGGATTTGTAGTTGCTGCCTGCGGTGCCTGGAATTTTGAAAGGATCATAGCCCGTGAAAGGCTGCTGGCTGGTGCTGGTCAAACCGTCCGTATAGTTGGTTCCGAAGCCGGAAAAAGAGGTCACCCCGCCCGAGCCCATCACATAGGGCTGCTGGTTGATGCCCACCTGAAAACTGTTGAATCCATTGATCGAAACCATCATCGATAAGGCGTCCGAATCCGTGTTGTAAACCGGATCCATCAAATCCGCCAACCGTCCGCCCCAGCCACTTTTGAAGGGTTGGTCCGGCAGCGAGGACTGCCACTGCCGTTGTTGGTCCGAGTGTGAAAACAGTTGCGGCGGCTTTTGGGAGGGCGGCAGGCTATTGAAATTCGCTCGGGTGACATTCGGCTGCGTGAGCACCCCCACATTGGAAATGAAACTCAATTCCCCCGCGTCAAACAGCGTCTTGAGATGATAGGCCCCCGGATGCAGCCCCATGTTTTGCCCACCCAAATGGCCGGCGGCAAACTCGTACGAGCTAACCGGATTGTCTGGCGTGATTTGGGTGCCCGCTGCCATGATGTCCGCAATCGGAATGGCGATGCCCCCTGCACCACCCGCGTATTGAGGCACCCCTCTACCACTGTCATACTGAGTGCGTGCGGCACCCGCCATGGGGACCAGAAAATTGTTGGTATCCGCACCTCCATTGAGAAAAATGCAGACCAGCGCCTTGTAATCCTGCCCCGCGCTTTGAGCGGCAGCCGTGCCCATAAGCTGCATGTGAGCAAGGGTATTAACCGCACTCGTGATGCCAAGCCCAGCACAGCCAGACTGCACCATGAAATCCCGCCGGTTAGGTTTGCTGCGATCCAGGGTTTTGCGTTGAAGAAAGTTCATAGACAGTCAAAGACAGGAATTGGAGACGCATGATAAACCTGCACGTCACTTCAACGTGAAGGATTGCGGCGAGAGACACACAAGATAAGCAGCGATCTGAACCCTGCGTCGAGACTCCGTAAGGAAGGCGGCATTGGTCGTGCCACGATCCGTACTGTAGCCAAAGAGCGTGCCCAAAACCACCGCTTTGCGTGGATTCACCACAGCGGCATTGCGCAGATCCGCCAGCGTAAGGTTTGGATATTGGGCTTTGAGTTGCCCGCCACACCACTTGAGGTCAAAACGATCCACTGTGGCCAGCACAGCGGCAAAGTGAGCATCGATATTGCTAGCAACATCACTCGCAGTACCACCCGCAGACTGAAACCGCGCCCGATAGGCTGCAATCTCAGGACCGTAGTCAAAGACGATTCGGTCCTTCTGCATATTGCTCGTGCTGCTGGGAATATCCCCCGCAAAGTAGCCCATCGATTTGGCATGATTGGCCATGGGAGCTACATGGCGCTGCGGGAAAACCGTGACCGTCACATTTTGTGTTGGCGGACTGGAAAGACTCACCGTGTAGCTATCGGTTTGGCTGACACTGAAAGGGGAGGCCTCTGTGACTGTCGTATTGCCACCTGATTCGCTGATGACAATACTCCCAGCAGACTCCCCCTCATTGTCGCGGACGGTGACAGAGGCATTCGTACTGGAAGTGTACCCACCGCCAGTGGATGTCAGACTCAGGTTGAAAGTCTGAGTCCCATTAACGAGGGCATCATCCACCGCCGTCACTGATACAACCTGCGGCAACCACCAGTTCGAAGGGGTAAAGGTCAAGCTGGCAGAAGATCGTGTCACCCTCGCATTGGTCCCCACATTCACCGTCACGTTTCCGGTTGGCGCCCGATTCAGGGCGAAAACAAAGGCATCCGAAGCCCCTCCTTCGGTGACGACTGTGGTGCCATTGGTGTGGCGGACAGTGATGCCATTGCTACCAGCCGAACTACTGTCACCAATGTAAGCAATCACGTCTTGCACTTGCGCGCCCGCAAAGTTGGGGTCGGCACTGGTAACCGCATGGCCGATGTAGCCGAGGTGAACCAATTCACTGCCAAACACATCATTGATTGCCCGCACTGTCACCGTCTGAGGGATGCTCCAGTTGCTACTGTCGAAGCTCAGCATCGTAGGCTGCAAAGAAAGCTGCACATTAGCCGTGTTG
>JBIIUD010000107.1:0-7277 GCA_044340175.1 Verrucomicrobiaceae bacterium | reverse complement strand
TATCGCCCCAGACGTCGAACTGGAACTTCCGTTTGCCGACGACTCCCCCGACGACCGGCCCGACGTGCACTCCGATGCGCAATTTCCAATAGGGCGGCTGCGACGCGGCGGCGGCGATCATGTCAAGGCCACAAGCCACACAATTCATCGCTGGGTTTTCCATGGGGCTAGACATCCCTGCCGTCGCCATGAAGGCATCACCGATCGTTTTGATTTTTTCGAGTCCGTGACGTGCGGCGATTTCCTCAAACGCTTCTACGAGGGACTGGAGATAGCCATGCACCTGTTCCGGCGAGTGGGCATGGCAGAATGAGGTAAACCCAACAATATCGGAAAACAAAACCCCCACTTCCCCGATGAGGCGTGGACGCACCGTGTTGGTGGACTTGAGCTCGTTCGCCACGTCTTCAGGCAGGATGATGTGCAGGAGGTCGTCGGAGCGTTGCTTCTCGATCTGGAGCTGGGCAAGGCGGATGCGGTCGAGGTCGCGGAGGCGCTTCTTTTCCAGGGAGGTCGTGACACGGGCACGCAGCAAGGTGGGGTTAAAGGGTTTGGGCAGGTAATCCTCCGCGCCAGCCTCGATGCACTTCACCGCTGCATCCACCTGTTCTGCGCCAGAGATCACAATCACCGGCAGGCCCCGCAAGTCCGGGTCGTTGCGAATTTCGAGCAGCACGCCCATGCCATCCAACTCGGGCATTTCCATATCGAGAAGCACAAGATCGAAGTTTTCCCGGCGAATCTTCTCGATGGCGTCTCGGCCATCGACCGCCTCGGTGATGCGGGTGAACCCAAGCTTGTTGAGCTCCCGCGTGAGGGCGAGACGCATGGTGCGGCTGTCATCGACCACCAGGACCGGGGCCTCCTCGATGGCGGACATCACAGCCGTGATGGTTTGCGATGGTGGGTTTTCGGGAGTGGCGGCATTCATTTCCATGGAATTGTCAGCATCAGATTTCACTGCGTGGGAAGGGGCCCTTCGGACGCCTCGGGTTGTTCGTTGGCAGGTTGCACGGTTGAGCGGGGTCCGAGAGTGATGACTCGTCCTACTTTCGCCAGTAGCACCTCATCTTTGAAGGGTTTGACGATGTAATCGCGCGCACCCAAACGGGCCGCGGCAGCGATGTTTTTCGCCCCGGCCTCGGCGGTGAGCAGGATCACAGGCGTGTGACGCATCGCGGCATCCTCGCGCAACCGCTGCAGCATGGTCAGTCCGTCCATGACGGGCATGTTGTAATCGAGGATAATGAGATCGGGTTTCTCAAGGGCCGCCACAGCCAACCCTTGCTCCCCGTTGGCCGCCTCGCAGACCACGATACCTAACGGCACAAACAGATTGGCCAGGATTCGGCGGACCGTTTTGCTGTCGTCAATAGTGAGAATCTTGGGGGGAGAGGCGGTCATTGAATCAAAATTTTCAGGGTAAGAGTCCCACCGGCACATGTCCAGCCAGTGCATGAACCCCACTTGTCCGCATCGGTGCCCGTCTCCAATGCCCGCCCTCGGTAAACGTCCGGCGTGCTCAGGGTGAAGAGATGCCCAGCGGTAGCGAGGCCCGCTCCAATCCGCCCTGCGACCATGTTGCAGAGTTCCCCCGCTAGGTCCGCACGCTCGTTCTCCCGCTCGGAGGGGTCATCGCTGCAGTCGCCGAGAGACTTGTTGAGTAGATCCATCAAGGATTCAGAAACCTGGAGATGGACGCTTCCGCGAGCTTGGCTTCCCTCCAGATTCACCGTGCTGATCAGCCATGAGGTGTCGCCGGGTGCCTCCGGAATTTCATCCAACGACACACGGACCAGTTGCGGCTCGAAACGACTTGTGAAAACGTCACGGAGAGCTTCCGCGGCGATGGGGTCCAAGTCGAGGTCGGAGTTCATCGGAATCATTTTCGAACCGGTTGCGAGAGCATCTTGAGGATGGCTTGAGGGATTTGCGGCAACGGCACGATTTGCTCGGCGGCTCCCAGATTGATCGCGGCCTTCGGCATGCCGAAGACCACACAGCTCTCCTCGGCCTCGGCGAGGGTGTGGGCGCCGGCCGCCTGCAGCAACTGGAGACCGTGGGCACCGTCCACCCCCATTCCGGTAAGCAGCGCCGCCACAGCATGTTCGCCGGCCAGCTCCGCGGCCGACCGAAACAGGATGTCCACGGAGGGGCGACAGTGATGAATCGGGGGAGACTGAGTCAACCGGACGCGGTAACCGAGGCCTGAGCGAGCAAGGGCTAGATGGAAATCCCCAGGTGCCACGAGGCACAGACCCGGGCGCAACTCGTCGCCATCCTGCGCCTCCCGAACCGTAAAGGCGCACAAGGCGTCGAGGTGCTCCGCCATGGTGCGGGAAAAATTGGCCGGGATGTGCTGGACAATCACGATCGGGGGAAGGCCGTCAGGCAAGCGAGGCAGGAGATAACGCAGTGCCTCGACGCCGCCAGTGGAGGCGCCGATGACGATGACGCGGCGCGGAGAAAACCGGCCTGTTCCAAAGGCGGGCACAAGGGGTTTGGCCGCTTCGACAAAAGGGAGAGCTTGTCCACGGACCCGTCGACTCCGTCCTGCGGCCTTGACGTGGAAGGCCAGCTCCCGGGCAATTTCGCCCAGGCTCCTACCGCCGGCAGGCTTTCCGATCACATCGAGCGCGCCCGCATTGAGCGCTTCCATCGCCTTGGCCGATCCGGCTGGGGTCAGGGAACTCACCACCACCACCGGCACGGGGTGATGCTCCTGGAGGATCTTGAGGAAGGTCAGTCCGTCCATGCGAGGCATCTCGAGGTCCAGAGTGATGACATCGGGCTGAAGGGCGAGGAGCTGATCGCGCGCCACGTAGGCATCGCGGGCATCCCCCACGACCTCGATCTCCGGATCGCCATCGAGAGCGGCGCGAATGGCGCGGCGGGCCAGTGCCGAATCGTCCACGATCAGAACCCGAACTGGCGGTAGGACCGACTTCATATCTTTTGAAAAACCCCCTGTTGCACGGGATGTAACCCATGGTTGATGCCCATAAGACTCTCCGAATGTCCCACCATCAGGTAGCCACCGGGTGCCAGAAGTTGAGCCAACCGCTGCACCGCCAGTGCGCGTGAGGGAAGGTCAAAATAGATCATGACATTGCGGCAAAAAATCACGTGCTGATTGGCGGAAACGGGTAGATGCGGCTGGAACAGGTTCACACGTTCGAACCGGAGGTGTTTGCGAAGCTCGGGCTTAACCCGGCAGACACCGGTTCGCACGCCAATGCCTTTCTTGAAATAGCACTTCAAGTGTTCGAGCGGCACTGACTTGACAGAATCCATGGAGTAGATGCCCTCGCGGGCCACCGTCAGCATCCGCCGGGAAATATCAGTGCCTACAATCTCCCACTCCAAGCCTGGATGGCTGCGCAGAAAATCCGCCACGGCGATCGCCATGGTGTAAGGCTCCTCCCCAGAGGAGGCCGCGGCAGACCATAACCTCAGCGGTGCGCGCGTTCCGCGCAATGTTTGCACTAACGCCGGCAGAGCTCGTTGTGTAAGAAAGGCAAAGTGCTCGGGCTCTCGATAAAAACGGGTGTGGTTGGTGGAAATCAAATCCACCAACTCCTCGACCTCGTCTGAACCATGCGGGGAATGAAGCACGTAACAATAGTCCTCGTAGGACTCAAGGTTGAGGGTATTCAAGCGCTTGCGCAATCGATTCGCCACTAATGCCTGTTTATCGGGCCCAAGCCGAATGCGGCTATGCTGGTAAACCAGATCACTCAGGATCTGGAAGGTTTTGCCCGAAAGCAGTTTTTCAAATGGTTCCTTCATGCATGTGGACGTGGCAAAACGACTCCTCAAAAGTCACGGAAATTTCCTTCATCAGCTGAGCTGACCGGGGGGAGCTCGAGGCGGGAGCTGCCTCCAATCCGCAGCGGTCCCCCTGCCAGATTCGTGCTCCGTTCAGCAGACTGTTCTGCCCAGGCCCTCACTGGGGGCCGCGAAACGTGGCCCGGAGTGGGTCCTGGCGAGAGTTGATGGTTGGCTTCCCCTCCCGCCAGCACCCGCAGCTGCCCCACCAGCTCATTGAGCACCTCGCCCTCGGCCTCGACCTGCTCCGCGGACGCCGCGGTCTCCTCGGCATTGGCGGCGTTGCCCTGCGACACCTTCTCCATCTGGCCAATGGCTTGGTTGATCTGTTTGACCCCCTGAGCCTGCTCACGGGCAGCAGTGGCGATCTCCCCAACCAGAGAATCTGTCGCCACCACTTTCTTCGTGATCTGCTCGAGCGAGTCCCCGACTCGGGTCGTGCATTGCGAGCCTTTTCGAGTGCTGTTGATCGCCACTTCGATCTTGTGCGCGGTCGCCTTGGCCGCGGCAGCGCTGCGCTGGGCGAGCGAGCGCACCTCATCAGCCACCACGGCGAAGCCCTCGCCCGCCTTACCGGCCCGCGCCGCCTCCACCGCCGCATTGAGCGCAAGGATGTTGGTCTGGAACGCGATTTCATCGATGTCCTTGACGATCTTGGCGACCTGGGCGGTCGAGGAATCGATTTCTGCCATGGCCTCGACCATCTCGACCATCATCCCGGAGCCTCCCTCCGCCACGAGGCGGGTTTCGGAGGCCAGCGCTTTGGCTCTCAGGCAATTCTCAGCAGTCGCCTCGATCATGCTCGACATCTCCTCGAGCGAGGCACTCGTCTCCTCAACGGAGGCCGCCAGCTCGCTGGCACCTGAGGAGAGCGTCTGGTTGGACAGCGCCATCTGCGCGGACGCGGCATCGAGTTGGTGGCTGGTGTTTTGCAACTCTCCCATGACCTGCCGGATCGGCCGGACGACAGTGGCAAAAATGGAAATGCAAAGAGCGGCAAGCGTCAGCACGGCGAGGACGACGAGGGCAAGCAGCGTGTAGAAGAGACGGTAGGCCCGCTGCACCAGCAGCTGCACCTCCCCGCTGGTGCGACGGTCCAGCTTCTCGAGAAACTCGTCGATCGGTCTCATGATCCTGGCTTTTTCCGCATGATACTCCCTGCTGTGCATGAGCTGGCGAGCCATCTCCAAGTTCGGCTCTCCTTTCACAGAAAATTGGCCTAAGCCGTCATCGAACAGCCCCTTGACCGCATTCATGGCGACAGTTTCCATCCGGACGAGATTGTCGGAGTTGGTTTGCGCCTCCTTGAGTTTAGCAAATTCCTCCGCCGAAAAGCCGAGCTGCTCCATCAGTTGCTGGAGGGGGATGAGCTGACCGTCGGGCCTCGGTTTGGTCTCGTCGGCAGCCATGAAATCCCAGTAGATCCGGTCGTAATTCTCCGGCCGTGGTGCCTTACCATTGCGAATGTCGAGGACCGCCCAGTATTGCTCTTCGTAGCGCTTGTCCGCTGTGACCACGTAGGTTCGAGCCAGGCGCGTTAGGTCGTCCGAGCTCTGGCGCAACTCGTCCGCGAGCAGTCGGGACTGATAGCGGCGCTCCTCGGCGGCGCTGACATTCTTCTGATTCGTCAGCATCCGCTGCGTTACGCCGCCGATGGCGAGGAGGAACAGGATGATAATGACCGACGCAAAGAGCGCCCGGTTGGCGAGTTTTCCATTAGCTTTCATAAAATCATTTCACGGGGACCACGGGTCGTTTTGGAAGGACTAAGAACCGAGCCTCCGAGGCGTTTCGGGTGCAAGGTCGCCGGGCATCGGGATAGCCCGGGTCGGGTTCAGAGCACGCGCCGACGGCGCAGGACGACGGTATCGCGGCGAACGGGGAGGCGGGTTACCGGGCAGGCTTTGCACACCGGCGGTGGCTCCCGTGCTGTTTGAAGACCGTCCGATGATTTCACGCAACTCGGCGACTTGGACTTTGAGGTTGCTGGCTTGGGCGTCCATTTGCTCTGCAGCGGCGGCCGTTTGCTCGGCCCCAGCCGCGTTGCTCTGCGTCACCTGATCCATCTGGTTGATGGCCCCGTTGATTTGTTCGATGCCTTGAGCCTGCTCGCGGGCGGCCATGGCGATCTCGCCGACGAGCGAGTCGGTCGAGGACACCTTGGCGGCGATTTCGGTGAGGGAGGTTTGGACTTTCGCACAACTCGCTGAACCGCTGCGGCTGCTCACGATCGACGCTTCGATCTTTTCTGCAGTCTCCTTCGCGGCGGCGGCACTGCGCTGAGCGAGCGAGCGAACCTCGTCCGCGACCACGGCAAAGCCCGCGCCCGCATCACCGGCACGGGCCGCCTCAACCGCGGCATTCAACGCTAGGATGTTGGTCTGAAAGGCAATCTCGTCGATGTTCTTGAGGATCTTGGCAACGTCGGCGCTGGCGGCGTCGATCGCGGCCATGGCCTGCGTCATTTCCACCATGGTCCGGAAACCGGCCTGGGCAAGGGTGTGGGCTTCGCCGGCCAGCAGGCTGGACTGTTCCGCATTGTCGGCCGTGGATCGGATCATGTTAGCCATCTGCTCAAGCGACGCGCTGGTCTCCACGACAGAGGCGGCCTGCTCACTGGCCCCGGAAGAAAGCATCTGGCTTGCAGACGAAACCTGGCGCGCGGCGGCGGCGGTTTGGGTGGCGGCTAGGTCGAGGTTCGTGGCGAGGTTTCCGAGAGCGCGGGTGGTGGAGCGGGCGATCAGCCACGCCAGGACCACGGCCGCCACCAGCGACAGAACTACGGCGATGCGGAGGAGGAGGATGCTCGAGAGGGCGGCCGCCTTGCTCTCCTCGCTCACGGCGAACCCATACGTCTTTTTGTATTGCACGCTGGCATCCACGGCCTTGACCGAGGCTTCATAGGCGGGAATGACCCCTCCCATGAGCATCTTCTTATACTCTTCGGTCCGGCCTTGGCGCACCAGCTCGAGGTAGTCGCCGCGGACCTTGACAAAGCTTTCGCGGGTCCGTCTGATCTCATCGAACAACCTGCGGTCTTCGTCGTCCACGATCATTTGCGGGTCGTACGTGCGAAACAGTTCATCCATGCGGGACCGGTTCGAGGCGACGTGGTCATCGAGGGCCTTGCGTGCTTCGGCGGTCTCCGCGTCAGCATAGCGGAGGCAGGAAAAAAGGTTGTCGCGCGCGAGGCTGGCGCACTCGTCGAGAGTGAGCACGCTCGGGAGGACGTCGTCGGTGATCAACGCGAGGGCGCGGCCGACGCCTCCTAGCCGCGACATGCCCAGAAGGCCGAGCGCGGCGGCAATCACGACCATGGCAAGAAAGCCTGCACCGATACGCCGGGAGATGGTCCACGAATTCATGAGTGCGTTGTTTGGGGTTCGGGGGCTTGAGCGGGAGTGAGAGTCAGCAAGCCTTCGGTGAGGAAAACCTTTTCGGGATCCAGC
>JBIIUD010000106.1:0-7286 GCA_044340175.1 Verrucomicrobiaceae bacterium | reverse complement strand
AATTCCGCCAGGCTTACCCGCTCGCCCTGCTCCGCCTCTGGATACAGCGCCCCATCCACCGCCAACCGGATCTGTTGTGCCTGCTTGAGCAGACGCGGCACCAAATGATGCAGCACCGCCATGCAACCACCCGCGTCGGTCACTTCATGGGTCCGCGCCGCCAACGTTTGCAGCGTAAACACGCCATTGAGCATTTCCCTGAAGGCCGGTAGCACCCCTGCCATCGGCTCATAGACCCCTACCCACTTCGGCAGATCCTCTCGACGCCGCTTCAGCGCATCACTGAGTTCCCCCGGCTCGGCCCACCAAAGAAGTCCCAAGGCTGCTGCAAAGCGGC
This sequence comes from Verrucomicrobiaceae bacterium, assembly GCA_044340175.1. Classification (GTDB taxonomy): domain Bacteria; phylum Verrucomicrobiota; class Verrucomicrobiia; order Verrucomicrobiales; family Verrucomicrobiaceae; genus JAGRPD01. Next base: position 6,949 of record JBIIUD010000106.1, on the reverse strand, counting down.
GCTCCATCTCTGTCTCGACCGGCAACAAAGAGGTCTCCATTTGCTCCATCAGCATCCGGGCCCGGCCCGCCTCAGTGAGCAGCGCGGCCCAACCTGATTCTTGAACCCCTAGCTCGATCTCAGACAAATCCAGACCCGCCTGACTTAGCGCTGCCGCCGCCTCCAATTCACGCCGCCGCCGCCACACGAAATTCCATTTCTGCACGGCCTCTCTCATGGAGGCATCCACTAGCTTCAGCTCCGCCCTCGCGCTGCGCACCACCTCGATGAGGGACTCCACTGACACGGGCTCGTCCGGTGTCGGCAAAAGACCATAAACCGCCCTCTCAGGATGAGCCATGCCGTTGAAGTACCGTACCAAAGCAGCACCCGCTGCCCGTTCCTGCGCTGTTTCTGGGTGCTCCAAAGCTTCCGCCGTGAGGCGATAATGTGGCAAGCGCGCCCCCAGTTCACGCCGATAGTAGAGATGGGTCATGTGGCGACTTAACCCATCGAAACCCTGCACCAACAAAGCCACCGAAGACACCTCTTGCACATGCTGGCGCAGAAATTCTGAAAACGCCCCCCTCCTCTCCTCGTCGTCTGACCATTGAATATGACATTGCCCACTGAGTTCCTGCCAACGGCGGGCCAGTCGGTGCACCAAATTTTCCGGGAGAGCTCCACGCGACCTGCCTTCTTTGACCTCCTGAATCCACTCCGCCCAAGCCTGCTTCAGAAGCTGTTGTTTCCTCATCAGTAAGGCCCAGCCTTCGCCTCCGAGTGCCTCGACCCCACAGCGTCTCTGCCAGCGGCGCGTCATCAAACCCTCTGCCCACGCCAACATCGACACCGCATAGGCTCCCAGCATCAAAGGCAGCACACTGGCGTCACTCCAGATTTTCCCCATCTGAGTCATCGCACCTCCACGCATCCGCCCACTTGGCTGGTTCTCATCCAGTCGCCATTCCCAGGCATCGCGCCCCCAACTGGCTTGATGCAGAAGGTTCTCGATTTTCTTCATCCAGCCCACGCGCTGCTGTGTGCCTTGCATCAACAAAACCGCCAACTCGCGCCCGCTCACGACACCCACGATCGGGAGTCCTAACCGAACAATCCATTCCTGATGCCCCCGACCACGTTCGACCCGCACGCCATCGCTCATCTCAATCCACAACTCAGCGACGGTTCCACCCGTGCATTGCTCCATCACCTTCGACACCAATCCGTAAACTTCCGGCTGACCTTTGGGTGAAAGCAGGACACCAAAAGCTTCCGCATCCCGAGTTTGAAGCAATGCCGATACAATCAGCGACCAGGACCCCCAAGCTACGGCAAGATAAAGCCAGCGCAGCACCTCACCCAATGTCAACCCACCCGCAACAGCCACTCCAAAGACAAGGCTGCCAAGAACCCAACAACTCAGGCCAGTCAGGAACCCGCGACAAACGACGACAGACCATGGCCGCCCAGCGGGAGAGGTCTCCAGCGGGCGCTTGCCTGTAGCATCGGGAAGCGTTGACATTTCAGCTTTATTTTACACATAAAATACAATATTTCTACTCATTACTGAAATTTTAGATCTTCGCAACTGATCGATCTCTGAAGAATCACCCAGTTCACACCGGATACTGCCATCCAGCACGATAAGCACGGGACAACAGCCCGACCGCTTCCGGGTCCCCCTTGATTGTCTCGGCTTCGGCATCCCAAGCGATACTCCGACCCAGTTTGTAAGAAAGCATTCCCAACATTGGCAGGCACGAAGACCGGTGCGCGTCCTCGATGCCCGCGACGGGCTGCGCACGTCCCTCAATCGCATCGATCAAATTGGCCCACAGCAGCGCGATGTTGTGGCCATCTGGCTCCTGAAGCTGGTGCTCACCATGCGCACCGACCTCACCATTCTTACCGGCAGGGTAAAAGGTCCATCCGTCACGCCAACCGATGTGGAGCACCCCTTTCTCCCCATAGAAGTAAGCCCCAATCTTGTGCTTCTCATTTCCATTCTCAGCGAATTTGCGGTGCTCCCAAGAAGCGGTGAATCCTTCAAACTCGAACACTGCCAATTGATGGTCCGGCGCATCCGTCGTCTGCGCCTCCTGAGTGAGCACAGCTTCACCCGCAATCGGCCGCCCACCGGTGCAAAACACCGATTTCGGCCCCTTTTGGCCACTCCACCACAGCACTTGGTCGAGCCAATGCACGCCCCAGTCGCCCATCGTTCCATTCGCATAATCCAGGAAATGCCGCCAGCCACCGGGATGCAATTTGGTATTGAACGGCCGCATCGGTGCTGGACCACACCACATGTCCCAATCCATCCCTTTGGGTGGCGACTGGTTCGGTTTCGCCTCCTCCTTACCGCCACGACTATGCGCAAACAATCGCACCGAACCCACCTTTCCAACGGCACCTGATTTCAGAAAATTCATCGCTTCCACGTGATGCGGGCCGATCCGACGGTGCAAACCCACCTGCACAACAGTACCCGCCGCCTTGGCCTCCCGCACCATGACGCGACTTTCATTGATGGTATGCCCCGTCGGTTTCTCCACCAGAACGTGAGCGCCCGCTTGTACACAAGCGATCGTTTGCAGCGCGTGCCAGTGATCCGGCGTCGCAATGATGCAGATTTCTGGCTTCACCTTGTCCAGCATTTCGCGGTAGTCCTTAAAGAGCTGGGGTTTGTCCCCACTATCCGCCTCCACATCATCCTTCCCAAAGTCCAACTTGTCCTGATCCACGTCACAGAGCGCCACGCAGGTGGCCCGTCCAGAAGCCAGCGCCTCCCGTAGCAGATTCATCCCCCACCACCCTGAACCGATCAAGGCGACCCGATACTTGCGATCCGTTTTTTGCCCTAAAACCGGGACTGCTCCCCATAACAGAGTGGCGGAGGCGGCTTGAGACAGAAAGTGGCGACGTTGCATGGTGCCCGCACTCTATGACAAATCTCCGGCTTCCGTCAAACATCTCCAATAACCATTCCCCGATTCCTTCGTTTCTCTTGCAGGTAAAACAACTCGCACCTTTTGCAGTAAAGTCCTTGCCCCGAGCTCTGATACGGCTTTGTTAACTCATGCTGCCCGGCACGAAGCTACTTTTCCCGACATTCTCCTGCCGTTGGATTCTCTTCGGTCTGCTCGCCCTCACAGCCTGCCTCACGGCCTCCGCTTTTGATACGGTGGTCCTGGACGCGGGCCATGGCGGCCATGACCGTGGTGCGGCCATCGGCTATGTTTATGAGAAACATTTGGCCCTGGACACCGCCCGCCGCGTTGAAGAAATCCTCAGGAAAAACGGCATCAAAGTCGTCATGACTCGCAGTCGAGATGTCTTCATCCCCCTCCCAGACCGCGCGGCCACTGGCAACCGTTACCGCAACGCGCTCTTCGTCAGCCTGCATTACAACTACAACCGCAGTGGCAGCGGTGCCGGGGTCGAAACCTATTACCATCATGCCACCAGCAAGACCCTGGCTTCCTACATTCAAGCCTACCTCGTGCAGCGCACCCGTATGACGGATCGCGGTGCCAAATACGCGAGCTTTCACGTCATTCGCAATACTACCCGGAATCCCGCCGTGCTGGTGGAATGTGGCTTCGTCAGTAACCCAACCGAACGAGCTCGAATGCTGACCGGCGAGTTCCGCGCCCGCATCGCTGAAGGGGTCGCCCAAGGCATCCTCGCCTACAAAAAGGCCAAGTAACCCCTCACCTTCCCGCTACCATCGTGCTCGTCTCGTGCCGCCAAATGCAGGAAATCGAGACCGCCGCCTTTGCCCGCGGCATCTCTGCGGCTTCTCTCATGGACCAGGCCGGAGCAGGCATCGCCGCTGCTATCAGCTCTTTTTTCCCCGACCCCGGCACCGCGATCCTTTACCTCGGCAAAGGCAACAACGCTGGCGATGCCCTCGTCGCCGCCCGTCACCTGCACGCCAAAGGGTGGCAAATCTGGGCGCGTCTGTCGGCTTCCACCGAAGCCTTTAAGACGCTCCCAAGCCAGCATTTCGAGGCCCTGGGGAGTCATCTCATCGTCAAAAGTGCCCCAATCACTTGCCACGATCTCCCCCTAGGCCCTGTCATCGCGCTCGATGGTCTGCTCGGTATCGGCGCTCAACCAGGTCCTTTGTCAGCCCCGCTCGCGGCCTTAGCCACCGAGATGAATGAACTCCGGCAGACTGCTCATGCCACGACCATCGCCATGGATCTGCCCAGCGGTCTGCACCCAGACTCTGGACAACCTCTTCCCGACTGCGTCCAGGCGGATCTCACTTTGACCATCGCCCAAGTCAAAGCGGGACTTCTTGCCGATACCGCCCTTCAGCATGTCGGTCGTTTGGCCCTGATCCCACTGCCTGAATTGCAAGCGATTGCCGGGGATCCCGCTGAACTGCTAACGCCAGCGCTCCTGCGCCCCCGGCTTCCCAGGCGATCGTTCGATACTCACAAGACCCAGGCCGGACGCGTACTCATCCTTGCCGGTTCATCAGGCATGCTCGGAGCCGCTGAACTCGCTTGTCGCGGTGCCCTTCATGCCGGCGCAGGCATGGTCACTCTCCTGGTCAAACCCAGCCTCTATCAATTGCTTGCCGCACGGGTCCCCCCGGAGGTCATGGTCAAACCGATTTCCGACTACACCACTGCCCTCGATCTGCCGCACGAGGCTCTCGTCATTGGCCCTGGCCTGGGTCGAAACAGTGATACTGAAATCCTCGATCTCATTGCCCGCGCGACAACTCCCACCGTTGTTGATGCCGACGCACTCAATGCACTTTCGCCTGTTTCCGAGTCCTTTTCACCCGCTGGTCCACGCCTTTTGACACCTCATCCAGGTGAGTGGCGGCGGCTAGCCCCGACGCTGGCAGGCTCCACGTTGAGTCGCCGTCAACAGGTCGAAGCCTTCACCGCCAGCCATCCAGGCGTGACGCTTCTGCTCAAAGGTGCCCGCACCGTCATCGCTCATCACGGACAGCCCACCCGCTTCAACAGCACCGGTCATCCCGGCATGGCCACCGGTGGCATGGGAGATGTTCTCAGCGGTGTGCTGGGCGCTCTCCTGGCACAGCAGATCCCTGCTCACGACGCCGCTGCCATTGGCGCCTGGCTCTGCGGCCGCTCCGCAGAGATCGCCGCCACGCAGCAGCACCCAAATGCGGTCCTTCCCACCGATGTCGCCCGCTCTCTTGGACCTGCCCTGCGCGACCTGATTCACGCGTCCTTTTAATGCCTTTGGGATCGGAACACCTGATTTCGACTTTCCTCCCTCCTGATTCGCCCCCATCTTCCGACATGGCCCCACTTCTGATCATCGACCCCCGCAACATCCCGCTCGAAGGCAGGCGTCTCGTCGGCACCTTGCCAGTGAGCCTGCTCGCCATTCGGGAAACCGACCCCATCCGCCCCACGGGCCCCATCGAGTTCGATCTCCATGCCACCCGCGACGATGACGACATCGTCGTCTCTGGCACCCTGCGCGCCCCGTTCAGCCTCGATTGCGTCCGCTGCCTTCAACCGCTCGACTACGTGGTCGAGGTCCTTGACTACAAAATTGAGGTTCCCATTGAAAACGATCAGATCATTGACTTGACGGAAGGCTTAAGGGAAGATATTCTGCTCACCCTCCCGAGCTACCCTCGCTGTGAAGACGGCAACGTCAATCTGCGAGAATGCCCTGCCGAAAGCCAGTTTGCGCCGGATTCAGAAGATGAACCGGACCAACCGCCGACGGAGAGCAGAACAGCAGCTTGGGACGTTCTCGACAAACTCAAATAGCCCCTAACACACCCCCCTCATGGCCAACCCCAAGCGCAGACAATCCAAGGAACGCCAACGCCTTCGTCAAGGCTCCGCCCGCTGGCGCGCACCTCTTCTCAAAACCTGCCCTGAATGCGGCAGCGCCGTCCCCGGACACGTGGCCTGCCCTTCCTGTGGCTACTACAAAGGCCGCCAAGTGCTCACCATCCAGGCTGCCGAATAGTCGGCCCCTCGTCAGTGATCTTTTCCAAACCCCGTCGGCCCTGCGCCGTCGGGGTTTTTGCTTTGGCTGAAGCCACCGCTCCTCCCGGAATCGGGCATTGACGAAACGCCACATTTCCTCCAGCATCCCGATTCCTCATTCAAACCAAATCACACCATGGGACTCTTCGACTCACTTGCTAAACAAGCCATGAGCAGCTTACTCGGCGGCTCCAACTCCGGCGGCGGCCTCGACTTCGGCGCCATCACCAGCCTGCTTTCCAACCAAGCCCAAGCCTCAGAAGCCGTCAGTGGACTGTTCAATCAAGTCGGCGGCGTCAACGGCTTGCTCGAAAAATTCAATCAAGCAGGCCTCGGTGATGCTGTTTCCTCTTGGGTAGGCACAGGTGCGAACCAACCTGTCGAAGCCAGTCAACTGGAGTCCGCCATCGGCCCAGAATTGATCCAAGGCTTTGCCAGTAAGCTCGGCCTTCAAGGCAGCCAGATCCTGCCCCTCTTGACCCAGTTCCTGCCCGTCATCATCGACAAACTCACCCCTTCCGGAGCGGTCGAATCGAATCAACCGTCCAGCGATACCCTGCAAAACGTCTTGGCCTCCGTCGTCAAGGGCGCTCTCGGTGGCGGTCGTGCCTGAGAGCAGCCGCCTCACTCGCTCATCTCCAGCATCAGCCGCATCATTTCCTGCGCCGCCGTCGCGGCGACGGTCTTGAGCAGGGCGCGGTCAGTGTTGTCACCGATTTCATAAGTGATCGCTGGGATGCCGAACGTGTCGTGCGCCCAGTAAGTTGACGTTGTCGGCGTTGGCACCGGGCTCGCTTCCCGTTTGGCTTCGTAATTGGGTAGCCGCGTGGCCAAGGCCTCCAACCAGCGGCGCGTGAAATCGGGAGGGTCCGTCACTTGCTCATCCCGCTGGGTGTAAAACACATCCTTGAAGGTCGAGTGAAAATCCAGCATCAGACGCAGCGTCTTTGCCTGCGCCAAAGCCATGA
>JBIIUD010000105.1:0-7289 GCA_044340175.1 Verrucomicrobiaceae bacterium | reverse complement strand
AGTCGGTGCGGTGAGGGCTCCTCTTTTTGGTTTCGCATCCCGTTCCGCCCTACCACCACGACTCAACCTCTGCCTGAGACAACCGCACGCACCGGTGAAGTCGCCTGGGTGGTGGATGCCAGTGCCTCGCTGCGGGAATCCATCCGCTGCATTTGCCAACGCTATGGCATGAAAGTGCGCGAGTTTGCGACGGCCAACAGCCTACTCCGCGCCTTAGAGGACCCAGCAAAAGCCTGCGCCTTGCTATTCCTCGACACCGACCTGTTATCCCAACTTCAGGCCCGAAAGCTGGCGAGTGCTTGGACACAGCGTGCCGTCCTTGGCGCGCGCGCCCTCGTCACTCGGGTCTCCACGGTGCCGCCTGATCCCGTGCTCGCCACCTGGCCCAGTCTACAACGACCTTGGCATCTCACCACGCTGCTTTCCGTTTGTCGTGATAACACCGCAGCCTACCCCGCCAAGCCACCGGTCAAACCCAAACCGCTGCGGTTGCGGGTACTGGTGGCAGAGGACAATGCCATCAATGCCAGCGTGCTCACCACCATGCTGCGCCGTATGGGCTGCCGACCCACCTTGGTCCATGATGGCGAGCAAGCGGTGCGCCTCTGCCAAACCGAAACCTTTGACGTGGTCCTCATGGACTGCCACATGCCCGTGCTTGATGGCTACGAAGCCACACGCCAAATCCGCAAGTGGGAGAAAAAAACCAAAGCCGCCAAACCCATGCGCATCATCGCGGTCACCGCCAGTGCCTTTGCCGATGACCGGCGACGCTCCCTGGAGGCAGGCATGGATGATCATTTATCAAAACCCATTGTCATGGATACCCTGCTGGCGATGCTGCAGCCCAAGACGAACCCAGCACCACCGCCAAACGAGACACCAGCTCTGTCCAACGAGTTTGATGAGCTGATCAAAATCGTCGGCCAAAAAGATGCGGCTCGCTTAGCCAAACGCTGGATCGAAGAAGTTTCTGAGCGGCTGCTTCATCTCCGCAAAGCCGCCCACCAGTCTGACTGGCAAACCGCCGCCAAGGAAGCCCATGCCATTTCGGGCACCAGCGGTTTGTTCGGTTTGGTCGAAGTGGTGCGCACTGCCAAACAGATCGAAACCGAAGCCAAAGAAGCGCATTACCTGAGCGCCGACTTGTTGGAAGCCTTTGCCAGAGCAATCGATCATGCTCGCCGCGCTCTGGCCGTGAAAACCCAAGTGCCCCGACCCAGTCCACGAAAAACGCGTCGATCAGTTCCAGCGCCACCCACTTGATTCAGGCCGACCTCCGACCTTCTTCAACAGCGCAAAGCCTTGAGCGAACCCTGCTCAGGCCTATCGAGGATCTGCCGGTTCGGCTTCACTCCGCCTCATCGCTTTCCTTCGGCCGTCTGGCAACATGAATGCAGGCCGCCAAAAACCAGGACGATAACCCAAGCCACGCCACCACGCCCGCCCCCAGCCACCCAAACCACGTTTCACTGGCCGCCCACAGCGCCCAAGCACCGCCAAGCACCAAGCCCCCAAGCAGCACAAAACACAACGCATGGCGCTTCTGATCGGCCAACCAAGACGCCGCCGCACCCGGCTGACACGGTGCGGATGGCGCGGCATCGCCACTCGCGATTCGCCTGTTTCCGCTGGGGGAGGATCGGCTTGAAGGTCTCACGATCACAGGGTGGATGCCCCCGCTGAGAACACCAGTCGCAATGACTTCATTTTATGGAAAGTAATGGTTTACCCTGTAAATTTCTATTTTTTGGCTAGTCGATTTTAACAGGGGGGCCGCTACAAGCAGAGCGTGCCCTGAGATAGCACGCGGCACTAGCACCGCTCAGCCGGGGCACCGAGTTTTTCCCCGCCCGACCCGCCGCCAAGGCCCGAGCAACGGAGAAAGTGCAGAGGCGCTGCCGAGCGCGCCCCTCAAACCCGTCAAAACCTGACTTCTAAGCCGGTCAAATCGTTCCCATAAGGCGATGCTTTGAACCCGCTGATCAGTCGGTTAGCGCCGCACTGCCTTGTCTTTTTTCAGTTTCCGGGCAAGGCCCTCCACCAAGAATTGGCTCCCCACTCGGATGCCCACGATCAAAAGCGGTGCCACCAAGCACCAGACGGCGATGCCATAGAGCGCCGTCATTCCGTAATCGCGAAAAAACGGGCCCGGCTCAGCAAAGAAGCGTTCAATCATGGAGGGGATATGAATGGAAACATGCGGCGCATTGAACAACGCCTCGCCCGCCCGATAAAAACCCAGCACCAAGGCCCATTGCAAGGGTGTCGCCACCGTTTTGAAGGCCTGTAGGATGGGTTGGTTCAGTTTGAGTGGAATCCCCACGATCAAGCTCAGCAACGTCGTTGATCCGATGATCGGAAAGATCCCAACGGTGATGCCCCAGGCAATCGCCTGCGCAATCTTGCGGGGACTGGTGCCCTGAGTCAGCTGCTGCACCACTGGCCGGATGATCCAGCGATAAAAAAGCGAGCGCTTCGGAGCGACTTCGTTGGAATCAGGCGGTGTCGCCATGGCCACCTCCGCGCTCACGCGCTCCGCCTCCTCAGCAGCACCTCTTCGATGGAGGCGGAAGTCGGCACCTTGAACAACTGAATCAGCGCATAGACCGCCATCGCAATATTGCCCAGCAGCAGCACCCCAATCAACCAGCCGAGCCGAGCAGCCCACGACGGTTCTTTGTAAACGATCCAAATGTAGAAGGTCAAAAAGCCCCAGTAGGCGTCAAACAGTGTCGCAATCATCCACGGGTGGCCGAGCACCTCCGCCGGGATTTTCCACAACGCCACCACCCCACTGGCCCACGACGTCACGGCCAGCATGGAGACGAGCACGACCAGAAAGAAAACTCTTAGAAAGACGATCATCAGGCATGGTACGCCACGGGCGGCTCAGTGGATTCAGGCCTTTACAGCGGCGTACTCGCTGAACACCCCGAGCAGTGGTAGCCGCTTGACCTGACCAAAGCCTGCAGCCTCAAGGGCAGACAGCACACTCTCCGGACGCACACAGCTATCCATGGTCTCCCAGAAATAGACCATCATCTCCTCCGCCTTCCGGCTGCGCGTGAACAGTCGGGTCAAAAACGGATACACCTTACCAAAATAAAGTTTGAACAGCCATGAGCCCACCTTCCCTGAAGGGCGAGTCGCCTCCAAGATCAGCACTTTGCCCCCCGGCTTCAGCACGCGATGAAATTCCCGGAACGTCGCCTCCAAATCCGCGAAGTGTCGGAGCGCATAACCCACGGTTAAAAAATCGAAACTGTTGTCCGCCAGCGGCATGGCCTCTGCACCCGACTGAATGAAGCGGGCATTCAATTTTTGACGTGCCACGGCCAACATGCCATCGCTCGGTTCCACACAGGTGATGGTTTCATCACCGCCGAGCACTTGCTTGGCCGCCACGGCCATCAACCCTGTGCCACACGCCACATCCAACAGCTGCATGCCCGGCTTCAACCCATGGCGACTCTGCGCGATGCGCCGGTAAGCATTGCCCGTGCCCATAAACCCCCAGCCCACGACAGGATCGTAATGCTCTGCGCCCTGGTCAAAGAGGGCTTTGACATAGCTGGCGCGTTGCTCAGGAGCCGCGTAGCGATTGGCTAAAACAGGATGAGGGGCCATGCAGGTGCCTTCAAGTTAACTCCATGGCCCGCAGTTCCAAGTTTTTTCCCAGCCAATATCCAGGCGGAGACCAAGGCAGCCCAGTAGCTCGCTGGCAGAACGGGCCTTTGGCCCTCCCTTTTTACCCGAACTTCGATCTCCACGTCCGCTTGCACTTGCCGCGACACCATGATTATTTGGGCCACAAGACCTGATGCCACACGACCTTTCAACGCCTCATGAATACACTGGCCAGCTGCTGCTGGCGGTGCCTTCCATGCGGGATCCCCATTTCGCCAGATCCGTCATCTATCTGGCCGCGCATTCCTCCGAAGAAGGTGCCTTTGGCTACATCTTGAACCGCCCGCTCAAACAGCGGGTCGCCGACCTGATGCCGGACGCGGAGCTGGGCCCTCTCGGCAACGCGCCGGTTTACATGGGCGGCCCCGTCTCCGCCGATAAGCTGGCGTTTGCCTCCCTGCGCTGGAGCCGCGCCAAACAACAACTCAAGATCCAAACCCACCTGTCCGTGGACGATGCGCTGCATGAAATGAGCCTAGGGCGTGAGGTGCGCGGCTTTGTCGGCTACTCAGGCTGGGGTGAAGGCCAATTGGAGAAGGAAATCGAGCTGCGTTCGTGGATTGCGACGATGCCCGGCAAACATGTTTTGACCACCCCTCAGCCGGATGCTCTCTGGCGGGAAGTGCTGCTGCGCATGGGCCCCCTGTTTGGGCTCATCGCGGGCGTTCCAGACCAAGTGGAACTCAACTGAGCGACGTGCGCGCTCCCGTCAGCGACCACGCTGAGCCTCGACCTCGTCCAGGTACTTCGAAATCGGGTCGGTGCGCGGCGGCAGTTCCTCCCGCACCCGCTCAGGCAAGGTCAGAAAGTCCTCAAACAATCCGCTGTACCGGGTGGATTGCGTGGCCTCAAACCAATCGAGGTGATCCTGCACGGCGCAGGCTTGCACGTAGGTCTCAACGGCGCGCTTCCTCAAGGCCTTGAGTCGAGCGTCCATGTCTTTGGTCTTCCCCGCCGATAAGTCAGCAATGACTTTTTGGTAGTCCGCCGCAATCTCACGGAACAAGGCGTTGCCGCGAATGCCCAAGCTCTGAAGTGACAGCCGCGCCTGCGCCAGAAGTTTGTCTTTCTCAGGATGGGCAAGGATGACGGCGTAATCCTCAATCGGATAAGTGACCCCCGCCGAGACAGCGGCTGACGGTGCCGGAGCTACGGGCACCGCAACAGCTATTGGCAGCGCTGCTTCGGCTGGACCCGTTGCCACAGGTGCCTGAATAAAGCGACCGCGTGCGTTCCCCAGGAGATCCCGCACCACCCTAGCCTCACGCGTCGGCCCAGGCCGCCAAGCGATGTCGCCCGCCGCATCAAAGTCCTGCACCGCGGCCTCATCCGCCTCAGTTTTTTCGCTGTCCTTAGCCTCGGGCTTGCCTTTGCTGCCACCGCGGAACCATTTCAAAGGATTCAAAGAGGGGCCACGTTCACCACCCTCTGCCGGTGCTGGTTCAGCAGCTTTAGGCTTTTCTTTGGCCGCTTTCTCTGGGGTCGCCTCTGGCTTTTCTTTGGCCGCCTTCTTGGCTTCAGCCGCCGCCATGGCCGCCTGCTCCCGCTCAGCTTTTGCCTGAGCCTCTTTGGCTTTCTCCGCTTGCTCTTTTTCTGCCCGCTCTAACGCGGCTTTCTCTTTGGCCTCTTTCTCCTGAGCCCGCTTGAGTTCCTTCTCGCGCGCCTTGGCCGCCGCGGCCTCTTCCTTGGAAACCTTTTCCTCTACAGCCGCTTCATCCGACTTCTCTGCCGACTTCTCTGTGGCCTCCTCAGGAGTTCCTGACTCCATTTTGTCCGCACTGCCTAACCCGAATGGCAGCAGGTTCCGCAGAAACCCCCGTTTCTCCTTTTCAGTTTCCTCCTCAGTGCCGGCATCCACCACGACAGGGGCGGAGGGAATGTCCTTGGGCCGACTCGAGACGGATTTGGCGCCCGCTTTGGATGTCGTGCTGGCTGGCGTCGCTTTCTTCGTGCTCTCCACCGCACTCTTCGGCGCGTCCATGACCCCGGTCGCATCGGCAGCGGCGGCCGTTACTGGCGCCGGCAAAACCGCCGGACGCTGGGAGGCGATGCTGGCGATGCGGGTGGGCTCCGGCAGCTTTTGGTCCGCCACCACCGGCACCTGAAAAGTCAGAGCTCGGTCGAGCAACTCGGCTGTCTGAGTCGGATCAAGCGTTTCCGACAGGCTCGGCGAGGCCAACGCGGCAAGCTGCAAGGACCACCATTTGTTGAGACTGACGTCAGACTCCGCCAGCCCAGGAAACCACTGCTTTAACAGTTCGCGCTGAGGTTTGTCCTCTTGGGCGAGCGCGGCCAGGAAACGGCTGAACCGCAAGGGGCCTTCGGGCTGTTCGATGACGGCCAGCATCAAGGCACAGCAGGATGTGTCATAAATGCTGCGGGAAAGACCGTCCAAACCCGCCGGCTGGGCATCCAGAATCTGTTCAATCCCATACACTTTTCCACTTTTGAAAATGGCCGCAAACTCGGCGCTTGGCCGACCTCTCAATCGATAGTCCAAGGCCTTCAAAACGCCGGTCTGGATCCAGGGAGGAACCAGTTGGTCCCGCTGCTCATTGGCCAGTCGTTTGTGTGACCGTAAGATCCGCTCCGTCAGCAGCAGCCGAATCAGTTCCCGCCGGAAGTCCGCAGGCCGCAACCCTGAGCGCTCCGGCACATTCATCTGCAAATGAAAACCGCCATGCGTCAGGGCACTCACCTGAGTCGTGATGCCAAGATCAGGTGGGTCAGCCGCTGTCAATGGCTTGATTTGAACCACGATCGTCAGCACCCACGGGTCCGGCGTGCGCAATAGACGAGCCAACTCCTGACTGATCTCCTCACACTTCCCGGCAATGCCGCTGCGCACCCGAAGATCGGGACCATAAACGATGAACTGCCCAGTCGCACTGGTGGAACTGAGCGGTGCCCCCGAAGGTTTCGAGGGAATCCCTGGCACCGGCAACGCCGGAACCTCAGCCAAGGCCGAAGGCGCGAACGGTTGCGGCGCTGGCGGTTCCCCGGGCACTCTCGGCGGCTGAGTCTGCGGCAAGGGCAACTCTTCTACCTGACCCACTCCAGGCAGCAGCGCCCAAGTGGCCATTACAGCCGCGATGACAAATGGATACCGATTCATGTTAACGAATGACAACGGACGCCTGGGCCGTGCTGTCGGCAAATCTCGGGTCAACCAGCAGTTTGTCCTCAGCAATGATCACTTGGTTCATCGCGAACAAGGCCTCCACCTCTGGCCGCAAAACCGCCGCCAATTCAGCCAGCACCGCCTTAGCAGGGTGCAACATGCCACGCGGCACCTTCAATCGCCCGTAGGCTCCATCCACGATCTCAATCCGGAATTGATCCGCCTCCTGCACCAGGGTCAGATTGACCGTGAGGTCACAGGCATGCCGGTCACCCAGATGCCAACGCAATCGCAGCACGGCGAGACCCTCCTGAAGATCGAACTGCGGCACGTCCAAATGCCACCACGACGCCGTCCCCGCCAGCATCGGCCGTGTCTTCAGTTGACTCGCCAAGTACTCGTTCAAACGCGCCTCTGTGATCTCAAACGGCGCGGAACGCTTGATCGCCGCCTGTGACAGCTGATCCAACACCCCCAA
>JBIIUD010000252.1:0-5102 GCA_044340175.1 Verrucomicrobiaceae bacterium | reverse complement strand
AAATTCGGCCATGCACATGATCGCGCCGTGGATCACGAAAATCCACTTCACCATGCTGAATGATGGGGTTGTACCAATCGGCAATGTAAAGTGCGCCATCGGGTCCAACCTTGACATCAATGGGGCGGAAGGCCCGGTGATTGGAGGCCAGGACGTCCGGCAATTGTTTGGCGATGTAGGAGCTACCAGCGCGCTCGATTTGAAATCGATTGATGCGATTCCCACGGAAATCACAGCTCACCAAAGTTTCCTGCCAGTCCGCTGGAAATGCGGGATCCTCAATGATTTCCAAACCGCTGTGTTTGGGCTGACCGGGACTCATGCCCTTGAGAATGCGGGCCGCTCCTGGCGAGGTCGCAAAAACGGAAAAGGGGAAGATGAAATTGATACCTTCACTGCCAGCACCATCGGTCGCAAAACTTTGCCCCCAACGATCAAACTCAAAGCCCCAAGGATTGATGAGTCCTTTGCTGAGCAGTTCCAGTCGCCGTGTCTCAGGGCGGAACTCCCAAACGCCTCCCCCCATCAAACGGCGGACGCCATAGGGGGTTTCGATGTGACTGTGAATGTAGATGGACTGGAGGAAATACAGCAGACCCTCTGGCCCGTAACGCAGTGTGTGCAGGAGGTGGTGCGTGTCCTCAGTTCCAAAGCCGGACAGCAAGATGGTGCGTTCATCGGCCTTGCCATCACCATCGGTATCCTTCAGGAAAAGTAATTCCGTGGAATTGGCCACATATAGGCCACCATCCCCTGGGATAAGGCCCGTCGGGATATGCAAGCCCTCGGCAAAAACCGTGCTTTTATCTGCCTTGCCATCGCCGTCGGTGTCCTCCAGCACCACCACCTGGTCGGCAGCCGCAGCCCCGACTTCAATATGAGGGTAGGTAGTGCTACTGACCACCCAAAGCCTGCCCTGTGCATCCCAGTTCATTTGGACCGGCTTCTGAATCATCGGTTCAGCAGCAAATAGCTCGATCTCAAAACCTTCTGGCACCACGAAAGCCGCTTTTTGCGCATCCACTTCTGTGCTGGGGATGTCTGTCAGCCCACGCGGCTGGGCCACCGACTTCGTCACGGTAAAACCAACCGCCAATCCAACCATCAAAACCCAATTTTTCATATGTTTATCCACTGGTAAGTTCCTTGTTCTGGACATCAAAGGCGTGAGGCGGTGTTCAGGGCGGCCGTTTTCAGTTCCTGCAGGCGTTTGTCAGCAGCCTCAATGAGAGGATCGAACATGGGGATTTCCTTCGCATTTTGTCCTTGCTCGTGTTTTCGGAAGCCAAAAAGATACGTTTCGTTCTGGGGGCGCCAGCGATTGAAAAAGAGCTCATCCTTGCGCATGACCTCACTTTTGAGTGCCGCCATCTCCGGTGCTCCCACCTCTGGAATCTTCAGCCCCAATCCGGACACCAAAGCCTCCGCTAATTTTTCATACCCCGCCGCTGTGTAATGCACGCCATTTTCAGTCAGGGGCTGCGCTGTCCGACCTGACTTGGGCATTCCGCCCATGCCTTCAAACCAATCCACAAAAAACGCATTCTGGGTGAGCGCAAACTTTTGCAGGCCATCCCGCAAGCTGGAGAGATTCCGGTTTTGCTGGGTCAGGTCCGGCAGTGGTGGAGCCAGAGACTCCACCGGTGGCGGCGTCACCAGCACAAACCGAACGCCTGGAGCTTTGGCGCGAAACAAATCTAGCAGTTTGCGATAGCCCGTGAGGAAGTCAGGCAGCCCAGCCAACCCTTCAAAGGCAAGTTCACTGCCATAACAAAGCACCACCACAGTAGGCTTGAGCAGTTCAATGTGGGCACCAAGACGCTCCAGACCCTCTTGTGGAGGGCCAAAGTAAGAGCGTGCATGGCCAAACACCGTATCCCCACTCCAGGCCAGATTCCGCACACTCACCGCCTTATCTCCAAGCGCCAGCAAAAGACGGGGCTCAAGACAACCGTAGCGTTGCTCCCTTTCCATCACGGTGCTCCCGATTAAAATCACCCTGTCCTGGTCTTTGAATTCAAAGGTCTTTTTTTTCTCTACGACTGGCAAGCTCGGCTGTGCGGGCACCTGCCCCAGGGTCACCGAAGTCAAAGCCAGCGAGAGCAACAGACCCCACAAACGGATCCGCCCCTCACCTGTGCCATTCGAATCAAATAAAAATTCCCTCATCGCACGCCATTCTGCCCTTCAGCCCCCAGCACGCAAACTCAAAAACACTTCAATTCCTACCCATCTAGTGCATCAATGCCTACCATGTTGACGAAACGCCTCAAAAACTTGTTTTGGATCTCCCTGCTCCTGCTGCTGATCGGCTTCCAAGCCTGGGAGGAAATCAAAACGAATCAGGCACCCGCCCAGGCCCCCCAATCAAGGTCAAAAGCAGTTCCGAAAACGCCTTCGCCCTCTCCTTCGAAGACAGCTCAGACTCCCGCAAAATCAAAGGGGACCCCCATTGGCGGCTTCGAGACCCTCGTCGGCTGCCGTCTCCATGATGATCGCAACAACGATGGCGATAGTTTCAAAGTCGCGCATCAAGGCGAAATCATGGAGCTACGGCTCTACTTTGTCGATGCTCCAGAGAAGCGCCTGCACCAGTACAACGGCGAGCGCCTCGACCACCAAGGACGTTACTTTGGCAATCTCACCCGAGAAAAAACGATCTCCATCGGACAACAGGCCAAAGCCCACACCGAGCGCCTGCTCACTAGCCGACCTTTCCGCGTCGTCACCCGCTGGCAGCCCGTATTTGAAAGTGGCCGCCATTATGCCTTCATCTTCTTTGAGGACACTGGGGAAGAGCTATCCGAATCACTAGTCCGGGAGGGTCTAGCGCGCATTTACACTGAAGGGACCAACCTGCCAGACGGACGCAAAAAGGCAGACTTCGAAAAGCATCTGAAAAAGCTGGAGCTCGACGCCAAAAAGGCAAAGCGGGGCGCCTGGGGTCTTTGACAGACAAGAGGCATACTTTCCTAGCTTGTGAAGCCCACCCAATGCAACCACAACATCAAACCATGAGCCCATCGAAAAAAGAGCGTGTCGTCATCGTCGGTGCCAGCGACAAACCCGATCGCTATGCCTTCAAAGCCATGCATGCTCTTTTGCAGCATGGCCATGAGATCGTTCTCGTGCATCCCTCCTTGAAGGCAATTGAAGGTCACCCCGTCCACCAGGATCTCTCCGAAATCATCGGTCACGTGGACACCGTCACCCTCTACATCGGCCCGAATATCTCCTCTGGCCTCAGCGAAAAACTGATTGCTCTGCGACCCCGCCGAGTCCTATTCAATCCCGGCACGGAGAATCCCAGTCTGGCGGCTCAACTGGCTTCGGAGGGGATCATCGCAGAAGAAGTTTGCACCCTGGTTCTTTTAGCGACTGGAAGCTTTGTTCCTTGAAGGTTTGAGGTTGAGGATTGCTCATCGAACGTGCCGTCAAAAGGCACCGACTTGCTTGCTCCAGCGTTGCGAAAAAGGATGGGGCGGGAAACCGCCCATCCTTCACGCTTTAAGACCCCCGCTTGGGAAATCAGTGCATTTGAAGCAGTCGCTTCTTCAGCAGATCCTTGCCTGAAGCGCCGTTGACTTGCGCTTGGCTGGCATCAATCCATTTTTGCTCCAGGGCATTTTTGGTGGGTCGATCCACCTGATAGAACACACCGAATTTGCCTGGCGAGGGCAAATCCGCCAGTTTGAAGGCCGCCACATCGTCCTGCACGTCGTGCTGGGTTTCGTCAATGATGTCATAGACCCCGCCTTTGCGCGGAGTGCTATCGTCAAAGGAACCGGCGTAGAACATCACGCACTCGCTCAGGCATTCCACCACGCTGAAACCGTCATGCAGGATGGCGCGCTCAAAGGTGTCCATCATGTGTTTCACCTGCGCCGCATGGGTGCGGGCGATGAAGGTGGCACCGCTGGCGAGCAGTTGCTTCATCGGGTTGATCGGACGATCGATGCTGCCTGTCGGGTCCGTTTTGGATTTGAAGCCTTGTGGGCTGGTCGGACTGGTCTGCTTCTTGGTCAAGCCGTAGACGTAGTTGTCCATGATGACATAGGTCAGCTTCACGTTCTTGCGTGCGGCGTGGTTGAGGTGATTGCCGCCGATGGAGAAACCATCACCGTCACCACCGAACACAAAGACGTGCACGTCTGGACGGCTGAGGGAGATCCCCGTCGCCAGCGGCAGCGCGCGACCATGAATGAAATGAATGCCATGGCTATTGACGAAATAAGGGAACCGTGACGAGCACCCAATACCGGCCACGCAGACGATTTTCTCATGGGGATACTGAAGTTTCTCCAGCACTTTGTAGAAGGCAGCCAAAACGGCAAAGTCACCACACCCGGGGCACCACGTAGGGTGGTCAGCAGTGAGTATTTTTTTGGTCAGCTTCTCGGGCACTTCGGACGACGGAGGTTGAGCGGCGGGGGCTTCCTGAACGGCGGTGGACGACATGATGGTGAGTTGGAATGGGGTTGAAGAAACGATTGGGATGAAGGCGATTAGGACTCGGACAGCACTTTCTCGGCATGGGTGAGAATCTCCCGGATGCGGAAGTTCAGACCGTCCGTTTTGCAGAGGGACGTGATGCGGGGATCTGCCAGACTGGCTCGCAAGAGCATGGCCAACTGACCAAACCCATAAACACCCTTGTCGTTCATCTCGACAACCACCACCTTCTTGTAACGGGCAAACAACTCGCCTAGACCCGCCGGCAGCGGATGCAGGTGGCGGAGATCAGCGGCACCGACTTTGTGCCCTTCCGCACGCAAACGCAGCACGGTTTCTTTGATGGGGCCGTAGGTGCTGCCCCAACCGACAAGCAGAAGGTCACCCTCCTGATCCCCGATCACCTCAGGCAGCGGCAGGCGCTTGCTGAGCGCCACCAGTTTTTCACGCCGTTTGTCCGTCATGGACTGGTGCATTTTGGGGCTACCACTCGGGTGCCCCCACTCGTCATGCTCCAGACCCGTCACGATGGGGTATTTGCCTTCCGTCATCTTGGAGCCTGGAGGGGCGTGCCGGGTGATCTTGTCCAGAGGATAGGGTTTGAAGCTGGCGTCACGATCTTGGATCTCAAGCACGGGATCAACCCAGCA
>JBIIUD010000104.1:0-7363 GCA_044340175.1 Verrucomicrobiaceae bacterium | reverse complement strand
GGTGGGTGATTGGGCACATCGGTGCCGAAGTAGAGGTCAAAGCCGCGCGTGGTGGGACCGCCTCCGATGGGTTGGGAAAAGACCTCCCGCCAGACCGCGCGATGGGCTTCGGTGGCGGTGGCTGCCCCCTTGGGCTTTTCCTTGAAGAGGGCGGCGCGGTCCGCCGGAATGGGCCACTCCCAGCCGAGATGCCATTTGCCGATGCAAGCGGTGCGGTAGCCGTGTTGCTTTGCCAGTGTGGCGATGGTGACGCGATCCGGCGCAATCAAGGGAGCCCCCCACAGCGGCACGATGCCCGACTGCAACCGTGTGCGCCAGTGATAGCGCCCTGTGAGCAGCGTATAGCGTGAGGGCGAGCAGACACCGGAGGACGAGTGGCCATCGGTGAAGCGCATGCCTTGCGACGCGAGTTTGTCGATGTGCGGGGTGGGAATCTTACCGCGCTCGGGATTGTAGCACTGCACATCGCCATAGCCGAGGTCGTCGGCATAGATGATGAGGAGGTTGGGTTTCGATGGAGCAGCGTTAGCGGGCAGCACGAGCTGCGTCGTGAACGATATGATCAAAAGCGTGGCAAGGAGAGTGCAAGCGGGTTTCATGGTAGCATGGATCATTGGGACTGAGTGACCTCTCCGGTGTGCTGGAAGGCCTGCCAGTCGGCGGCGTAGACGGCGTTGAGGAGCCAGGAGGCAGTCGTTTGGTCGCCGAGGAAATCGGCGAAGGGGGCCGTGGGTAGGTCCTGGTAACCGCCTTTTGTGGCGTCCCAGTTTTGACCCAGGTGACCGCTTTCGAGGGGAAGCGCGCGCAGCTGAACCGGACCGCTGTTCGCTTTGGCATCGGCAGGAACGCGGGCGGTGAAGGTGTGACGCAAGAAGCTGAACACGAGCGGCCACGTTTTTTCGCCGGGACCGTGGCCGGTCTTGGGCTCGACGGCGATGTTCCATAGGGCGCCGTGGTTTTTCCGCAGGGTGGGAACGACCGCGAGATTTTCTTCTTTGGAGGGGCGGGCGAGGAAAGGATCATCCTCTCCGAAGATGATGAGTCCGGGCACCGGCGCGGCGGCGGGCTGATAGACCTGAAAGGTGATGCCAGGTCGCATCGAAACCCAGGCCCAGACGCGGTGTGGCTGATAGGCGGGGAAGACGGCGGAAAAGCCTGTGCCGTTGGAGTGGCCGTAGAGAAAGAGCGGCGCGTGCTGCAGTTCTGGATGGCCGCTGGCTTCACCCATCGTCTTGAGGTGATCAAACAGCAGCGTCTGCGGCCAGAAGCCGCGCTGCATGGGATTGCCCACAAACTTGAACAGGCCGAGGTGCAGTTCTTTGGCCAAGGCGCGCAGGTCCGGGCGGCGATACAGGCTCTCGCCACTGCCATGACCGGACATGACGACGATACCTTTCACCGTCGCGACGCCGTCCGGCAGCCAGAGGTCGAAAGCCACCTCCTCGCGCCGGCCTTCGCCCTTTTGTTTCAGGGCCTCGCGCCACTGCGCCTCGCTCACTTTCCAGTCCCAGTTGCGGCTGACGACCTGCTGCGGATCAGGCGTACCCCATTTCGTCTCATCGAGCACGCCGTTCCAACTGGTCGAATCCTTCGACGGCACGTTCGCACTGACCCAGCCGAGGCTGTGGCACTCGGGGAGCTGTGCGAAGTTACTCCATTCGGTGCCTCCGTTGGCTTGGCGAGGCTCGGTCCATTGTTTGGCGAGCCACGGCAGGACCTTCGCCGCCCATTTCGCACCATGAACACGCAACCCTTCGCCGCTGAAGTGAACGCCTTTGCCATCGCGCTCGCGGAGGGTGCCCTTCAATGCATCGGAGTCGGGACCTTCAAATGCGAGGCCATCTTTCCAAAGTGAGGCCTGCGCGGCGCGGATGTCGTCGCTGCCTTCATCGCCTGGCACATGATAACTTGCTTGGGCCACGAACCACGGCGCGGCCCAGCCGATGTCGCGGCGCGAGTCGCGGATGATTTTCTCCAGATGCTCGCGGTAAAGTTTTCCCGACAGCGTGCGCGTCGTGTCCTTCTGATTCGCATCGCTCTCACCCTGATGCCAGAGCACGGCGCGGAAGCCCTGCGATCCCACGGATTTCATCCGGGCGATGAAGGCCTCGTAGGCCGCGCCGTTGCTGGCCCAGCTGCCATCAGGTCGCTGCTCGACACGCTTCTCGATGGTGGGTGGATTTGGAAAGGTCGAGCCTTTGGGCAGCCACTCGCGCACACTTGTGGCACCGATGCCGCAAGCGATGATGCCGACGGGTACGTTTTCCTTTGCCACGACGGCATCCGCGAATGCGGGCACCAAACTGCCGCCGCCACCGCTAGCGCCCGGCTGGGGATCATCGGCGATGCGCCACGCCTTGCCATCGAACGAGGCCACGCGCCGCGTCTTCGTTGTTTGCTTTTCCTCGCCATGGTTCGCCGAGTTCGACTGCCCCGCGATGATAAAGACCTCGCCGATGCCGATGGGCTCGACCGAGCTGCTTGCAAGGCGTTGTCCCGCCTGCGAGATCCGTACTTCGAGCCGCAACCAACCACCGGCGGGAGCCTCGACTATGCCCTGGAGCTTTCGTCCGGTCACTGAACCGCTGACGCGCGACCAAGGGTAGTCGTGTCCTTTGGCCGAGAGCCGGGCCTCAATCGAGAAGTCCCCCGGCGGCAGATCCGCGGAGATTTTGCCCGTGATGCGCAGCAGCCCTTTTCCCGGAGTGGATCGCTGCACGACCTCGTGCTGGAGCGGAGAGGTCAGGGTCAGCTCAATGGCTTGCAGCGCCGCCAACGGCGCGATCAGCAGGACTGCGGTGAGGAGGTAGCTTGCTGGGCGTTTCATTAGTATCGGTCTATTCATCAGTCGTTTTCTCCGTCGTTCCAGAAGCCGCGGAAGATCTTCAGCGGGTCTGCAGTTTTCGAATCGGTGCCTTTCGGGGCGGATTTCCATTGCCAGTAGTCTGCAAACAAGGGGGTGGGATCGGGGGCGACGCGGTCTTTCCAATACGCGCGGTCATGATCGATGATGCGTGCGTGGGAGAGGTGCCAGTCAGCCACCACTTCGTTGAACCAGGCATCGTGCTTCTGCGCAAGTGATTGGACAATCTCAGGATGGGCGTCGGCGAGGTCATGTTCCTCCGCAGGATCCGCGGTGAGGTCGTAGAGTCGTGGCGACGGTTGGGGTGCGTTGGTGGGAGCATCGAGCTGCCGATCAAGCGGCATTTCCCAGTGTGGCTGCAGGATGCCGCGGCTGTAGGAGGGATTATCCCGGGCACTGTCTTTCTTTGATGAACCCTCATCGCCGGGCCAGTAGAGCTTCCACTGGCCTTCGCGGATCGCGGCAATGGCGTGGGTCACGGGGGCGTAGCGATTGCGTTGAAAGAACAGCGTGCGATTCATGAGTGGGGTCGTGGATTTACCCAGGAGCAGTGGCATCAGATTGAGTCCGTCAAAGGACTTGGCGCCATCAGGCGCAGCCCCTGACGCGAGACTGTAGAGTGTCGGTAACCAGTCGCAGCCGTGAACGGGTGTTTCCACCGTTTGCCCGCCCGGGATATGTCCCGGCCAGGCAACGATAGCGGGCACACGAATGCCGCCCTCCAGCATCACCCCCTTCTCCCCTGCATACCCGCCGTTGAATCGTTTCTGAGATCCCTGTTGAGGATCGCGTTGGAGCACGGGGCCATTGTCACTAGTGAAGACAATCACGGTGGTCTCCCACAAGCCTTCATCGCGCAGAGTCGTGAAGACTCGGCCCAAGCCAGTATCCATGGCCTCGATCATCGCGTACGTGATCGCCACGGCCTCGGCCGCGTCTTTGCCGAGACGATCACGGTATTTCTGCACGAGCGGTTCGGGGGCTTGCAGCGGGCTGTGCGGCGCGTGGTGCGCGAGGAATAGGGCGAAGGGTTTTGCCTTTTGCTCGCGGATGAAACGGATGGCCTCGTCATTGAGCGCGTCGGTCAGATAGCGTCCGTCGTGCGGTGCGGCGGCATCGTTGCGCAGCAGATTCCATTTCCAGTAATCCTGGCCGCCGTTGGGGAACCCGAAGAAGAGGTCGAACCCACGCAGGTGCGGCAAAGAGTCACGGCAATAGAGTCCGTTGTGCCATTTGCCGATGAGTGCCGTCGCGTAGCCCGCGTGACGAAAGTAGTCGCCGAACGTTTTCTCCGACAAATCGATCCGGTCCAGCCCGCGATTGCTCGGCACATCGACCGCGCCGGTGCGGTGGTTGAAACGTCCCGTCAGGTATCCGGCCCGCGCTGGGGAGCAAAGCGATGAAGGTGAATAGTGCGCCGTGAGCCGCACCCCGTTCTTCGCGAGAGAATCGAGCACTGGCGTGTCGATGATTGGATTGCCATAGCAGCGCAAGTCCCCCCAACCGAGATCATCGGCGAGGATAAAGAGCACGTTGGGTTTTGGCTGCGCAGCAGCATGAAGGGCGGCCAGCGGTCCTAGCAGAACAGTGGTCAGGAGCGGGAAGAGGTGCTTGGGGCTCATGATGGGTCGCCAAGGGATAGGAGGCTGTCACTATTGGGATCCGTGCGGCAGGGACGTGGGATGGACTTTGATGTCGTCGAGTTCGATCCCCGCCTGACCACCGTTTTGCATCCACAGGAGCTTGCGCTTGGCCGCTTTGAAACCGGGGCGCTTCAGGGTTTTAGTCCAGAGCTGGTCACCCACATGGAGGGTGACCTGTTCGCCTGCAAAAACGAGTTGGACGTTCACCCACTCGTTGCGGCTGAGGTCCACTTTCTCCAGTGGGAAAAACTCATTGAGCCGATAGGCACCGCTGACCTTGTCTGCGGGACGATCGGTTTTTTGTCGGAGGGGATGATTCGGATCTTTGGAGTGCCCATCGACCTGGAGCTCGATGCCTTGGCGCAGCAGTTTCACCCGCAGCAGGTGATCCTCACTGCCGAAACCGTCATCGCCATCGACAAAGAACCAGAGCCAGCCGCCATCAGCCAGATGCCGATAACGGAAGGAGAGGGTCAAGTCCTTGCCTTCAACTGTCAGATAGACCATGGGCGGATACTTGCCACCGCTGGAACCATGGGTCCACAGCACCCCATCGCGCACCTGAGTGTTTTTGTTGGGGATCGGCGTGGTGAAACGCTTGGCATCAAAGTCGCTGCCGAAGCTTTCCTGAATCGGTCCGGGTGCAGGTGCAGGTGCAGGGATTTCAGCGGCAGGCAGTGAGCACGACAAACTGAGATTCAGGCAGGCGAGCAGGCAGAGGCGGTTTTGAAGGTAAGCAAAGGGCATGATGTAGAATCCATGAAACGCAAACGGTGATGCCGCATTTCAGCTGAACCTGTGTCTGATTCAGCCGCCGAACAGGAAGCCGTTTCGGAGCCGCCCGAGGCTTCACTTCTTCAGCACAGGCCAGTCATCGGTGCGGAAGGGAGATGCAGGCAGGCCTGCGCCGTTGGCGAGGCTGTAGTCGGGCCAGTCCTTCCACGCATAACGCACGGCCACTGGCTGGGCGACTTCAGCACTGCTGACGACGACGGTATCGCCCATGATCTTGGCTTCGGCAGGTTTCCACTGCTGATCGGCGGCGGCAATCTGGAAGCCGGTGAGCGGGCCACGCGTGATGGATTTGAGGCCGCCATTCGTGTGATGGAATGAAACGGTGACTGCATTGCCTTGGATGGTCGAGCCTGCGGGGAGCGGGCCGCTGGTGGCGGGGATGTCTTTGCCATAGACAGTGCCGAGTGCCCAGTAGGAGAGGCGTTTGCCGACGTCTTGCTTGTTCTTCGGATGGATGTCCTTCGCATCGCCGAGGTCGATGGTGATGGCCATGCCGGTCTTCGGCAGGGCGAGTGTCTTCAGCATGGACTCACGCACGCGCGGCCAGCCTTCGCCGGGCGAGGTGAAGTTCGGGAGCTGCACCCACGCAAAGGGCACTTCGTCCTGCCAAAGCGTGCGCCAGCTGGTGACGAGTTGCGTGAGTTGCTTGTGATAAAGGCCCGGATTGCTGTTGGCATTGCCTTCACCTTGATACCACAGCATGCCGCGCAGGGTGTAGGGCACGAGGTTGACGACCTTGCCATTGAAGAGACCAGCCGGGCCTCCTTTGAGCTTCCACATCGCCAGCGGATCTTTGGGTGGCGGGACGACGAAGGGCGTGCCATTGGCTTTGGCCTTCTCGGACGCGGCTTTCCAGATGGCGATCTGCTTTTGATGCAAAGCGGGTGCCTGTGCGGGATCGAATTTCCGGTGCGCCTCCAGCCGTGTGTCGTAGTTCGCCTTCGTCTCGGGATCAGAGGACTGCACCTCGGCGGCGACCCATGATTCGATGGGCGTGCCGCCGACGGACGTGTTGATGAGACCGACGGGCACACCGACCTCTTGGTGAATCTCGCAACCAAAGAAATACAGCGCCGCAGAGAAGCCACCGACCGTGTCTGGTGTGCAGATTTGCCACGTGCCTTTGCCCTCAGCCTGGGGTGTGTCGGAGGGTCCTGAGCTTTCGCGGTAGTGGCGGATGAGCGGAAACTTCGCAGCGGCTTTTTCGGCATCGAAGTGGTAACAACCCGCCACGGTCATCGCCATGTTGGATTGCCCGGAGCCGAGCCAGACCTCACCCACGAGCACGTCCTTCACCTCGATCTTGCGCCCTTCCTTGCCGGTAACGAGAAGCGAACGCGGCTCGGCAGAAGCGGTGAGTGCCTCGAGCTTCACTGTCCATTGGCCATCAGCCGCTGAGATCGCCGACTTCGATTGCCCGGCGAAGGAAACGGTCACGGATTCTCCTGCCTCCGCCCAGCCCCACACAGCGACGGGTTTGTCCCGCTGAATGACCATGTGATCTGAGAGAACGGAGGCGAGTCGGAATTCAGCGGCGGCAAGTGCGGCGCTACTGAGACTAAGAACCGCGAGCAGAGCGGTGAGGAGGGTAGGTTTCATAGCGGTTAAGGCACGGTCACAAAGGTCACATCATCGCATTGCACTTTCATCAGCGGTGCGGCTTTGGCGGGGCGCACGCTGAGCAGATGATCACCGGCAGGGAGGGTGGTGGCGCATTGGCCGTCTTTGAGTTCGAGCGGTTTGCCATCGAGCCAGGCGGCTTCGATACCGGTGAAGATGAGTGGCTTCGTGGTGGCCTTGGATGCGGTGAAGCTGGCAGTGGCGTAGGGTTTGTCAGGACGATCTTCGGCGCGCAGGTCGCCACTGACGAGGGTCATGGCGTAGGCAGCGGCTTCTTGAGCGGATGGCTCGCCAGGTGCGGTGGCGTGGAACTTCCACATGCGGGCGACGTTGAGCTTGCTGGCATCAAACGGACCCGGACGACCGATCTGACTGAGGAAGGCGAAGAGGTTGCGCTTGTCGCGAGCATCGAGCGCATCAATGAGGCCCGCAGGCATGAGGC
>JBIIUD010000103.1:0-7422 GCA_044340175.1 Verrucomicrobiaceae bacterium | reverse complement strand
CAACTGCACCACCGCGCCGCCATCCGCAAACTCCCGCCGAAAGGGCCGCACATCCACCAGTCGAAAAACATCGCTGCTGTGGCTCGAAGGAATGTCCCTGCCTTCATAATCGCCCCGAAGAAACCGCAGCATCTTTATTCCTTTACTCGGCTTCACGCCCTCATGCTCACCCACCACCGTCGAATAGTCCCCACTCCACACACCCACCTCGATCGGCACACCCGTCACCAGCGGCGCAGGCCCAGATTCAAAGCCATCCTGCAACAGCGACATCGCCTTGCCCAATGACGGCGCGACATAAGCAAACACCATCGAAGTGCAGAACATGCCGATCACCAAACCTGCCGCCGCCGCAGCAAGCGGACGCCAGGAGAGCCAAGACAAGCTTACACGTGCTTTGGGCGCGGTGAGCCGCTCGGCGGTCACCTGTGCCCGCAGCCCCATTTCCACATCCTGATGCACAAACCACCATTGCCTAGCCTCAGCGTCGGTGCGGAGGTGGGTTTGGAGTTCCGCGTGCTCCTCCGGCGAGAGGGAGTCTGCCGCATGGGCGGTGAACAGCTCGGACAAACGTTTCTTCTGGTCAGGGTTCATAGGGCCTCCTTCTGCAATCGGTTCACGACACAATCCGCCAACAGGCGGCGGAGAATGGCGAGCTTGTTAAAGAGTGTGCGTGGGGCGCGGCCCATCCGTATTGCCAGTGCGGTGATGTCGCCATGGGCTGCGCACGAGGCTTCAAGCAGACGTCGATCATCCTGACGAAGCGAGTCAAGGCAGGTCTCCAGCGCCTCCATACGCCGTTCGTGTTGCTTCAAATCCTCCACCCGTTCCGCAGCGAGCAAGTCGAGCAAATGATCATCGAAATGCCATGCCGAGCGCGAAGCGGTGCGCTGAAAAACCTTGGCCTCATAGAAACAAATGGTGCTGGCCCAGGCCATGAAATCCGTGCCGCTCTCAAACGAGCCATACTTCTGCCACATGAGCACCGAAGCCCGCTGAAGCACATCCTGCGCATCATGCCAGCGCCCGAGAAGCGATAACAGATAGCCAAGCAGTTTGTCATGCGATGCCGTGAGCAGCCCCACGAACTCCTCGTGGCGCTGATCTGGCATAGGAGCTGGCTCTGAGGCTTCCATTCACAGTAGTATGACTGGAACGGTTCAAAGTGACCGAAGATTTTCCCAGAAACTGCGAACTA
Source organism: Verrucomicrobiaceae bacterium (assembly GCA_044340175.1). Classification (GTDB taxonomy): domain Bacteria; phylum Verrucomicrobiota; class Verrucomicrobiia; order Verrucomicrobiales; family Verrucomicrobiaceae; genus JAGRPD01. Next base: position 6,224 of record JBIIUD010000103.1, on the reverse strand, counting down.
GCGAGGGCACCCTGCTCGTCGTCGCTCAGCAAATCGCATCACCGGCATGGAACGGCACCGCTTTGCCAAGCACGGAACAAGTGCGCCCAACTCATCAAGCATTGGCCTATTGACCACCTAGTCCGGTGTTTCGCCCATTTGGCTGGTTTGCTCAGTCGGTGCCTGCGCTAGGCTGATTGGCGACTGGAGGAAGGGCTTTGAGCAGAAAATGGCGGTATTCGATTTTCATGGCCGGGCCGACGTGGACTTGCACGCCGAGCAGGCCGGAGGCAGTGAGGGCTGCGGCATCTTCATCCACAACGATGCTCATGACCTGACCGTTGATCAGGTGACTGAGGACATTGCCTCGGATGATGAGGTGGATCTGGTTCCAGTCATCGCGACGGAGAAACTTCGCCAGCGCGTCTTTTTCTCCCGTCTTGGCGATGATCGCAGGTTTGGCGTCGGGGGTGATCCTTGTCATCTGGCCCCGGAGAGCAAGGAAGGTGCGACCGCGTTCTTCGTAGTTTTGCCCGGTCCAGGTGAAGTCGCCGTCGATGTCGCATTGATAGCCCTTCAAGGCGAAAGCCGGCTCAGGCACTTGGCTGCTGCGGTAGTTGATCCCGCTGTTGCCGGCAGCGCTGACACGGTATTCGACTTTGAGTTCGAAGTCGGCAGGCAGTCCGCCGCGCCAGATCGCGAACGAGTTGGCCTTGAGCAGCGTTTCGGGAGTCACCTCGCCGACGAGGTTTCCATTTTCGACGCGCCAGTATGTCGGATCGGCCTCCCAGTTGGTTAGGGTTTTACCGTCGAAGATCGGGACAAATCCAGTCGTGTCTGCTCCGGCGGGTTCGGGTAAGATAGCGTCGGCTGAAGCTGCGACGGTGAACAGGCCGAGCAGGGCCACACAAATGGGTAATGAGGTCGGAAGTAGGTTTTTCATGGAGATTGAGTTGTTGGTGAAAATGGGAAAGTGGCTGCGGCTTCAGCCGCAGTTGATTCATGATTCGGCTAAAGCCGAAGCCTCTTTTTAAGGCCACTCCAGTTCCACCAGCGTCACGCCTTGGCGAGCGAGCTTGAAGCGGATCTCGGTGTTTCCGTTCGCGGACTTGAGCTCGGTTTGATCGGAGGCAGGAGTGAGTCGGCTCGCTTCTTCGAGGAGGCGGATCTGATCGGCGGTGGGTTTCTGCGGAGAGCCGAGGGCTTGCCAAGCGATGAAGGAGTTTGAGTGACCTTCGTCGATGAGCGTGCGGACTTGCTTGGGATTGCCTTCGGGAGTGTTGGTGAGTTGAACCGTGATGCTCGCATCGGGTCCAGAGAGATCATCGTCGTGGTAATGCCATGCTAGGATGGTGATGCGCTTGCCATCGCGTGCGGCGAGGGCGGAGATGTCAGGCTTATCGCGGACGCCTGTTTTGAGCATGTCTTCAAGGGAGACGGCGGCATCGCTCTGCACGCGGAGTCGATCGCCGCTCATGCGGGAGAACATGCGGAAGGTATTGAGCACGGGCTTGTCGATGCCATTGGTGGCCAGGGAGCGGAAGCCTGCGAAGTAGGGCTGGTCCTCGAACTCGAAGGCCCAGGTGAGTGCGCCTTCGAGATTGACGCCATGCTTCTCGGCGAGGTCGAGTTTTCGCGGGAAGCTGGCCGCAGTGTAGCTGGAATACATGGTGCCGTTTCGATAGGCGAGGTGATCACCTTGGCATGCGGCGCAACCTTCGGGATCGGACTCGCCGATGACGATGGGTGTGTTTTTGAGTTCAGGATGCTTTGCGACCACGCCGAAGGCACCGTCGATGTCCTTGAGCTGGCTGGAGATCCCCATGCGCACGTAGCCATCGACTTGCTTCGGGTTGCCTTTGGCATGGAAGGAGATGAAGTCTAACGGCGTGCCTTTCTCGCCGCTGGCCAGGTTGGTGCTCTTGAGGCAGTGGTTGAGAAAGGCTTCCAGAAAGTCGCCGCCCTTGCCTTGAGCGAGATCAGGACCACCGACCTTCGCTCCAGGTATGGCGCGGCGCACCGCACGGATGGCGTGGTCGTGCAGCTTGAAAAAGCCCTCACGTGTTCCTTTCCAATAGTCGGCGTTCGACTCATTCCAGGTCTGCCAATACCAATGCAGCACCTCCTTCTCGCCATATTTCTCGGCGCAATGCTTCGCCCATTGATACACCAGCTCTTCCCACTTCGCGTAGTCCTTTGGCGGATAGGCCCAGCCGCCAAACAGATCCTCGTATCTCGAATTGGGAAAGTGATGCCGATACGGCTCCGGCTTCGTCGAAAGCGCCTGCGGCATGAAGCCGATCTGCACATAAGGCCGCACGCCTTTGTCGCGATAGGTGTCAAAGATGCGGTCCACGATGGTCCAATCATAGACTGGATTTCCTGCGGCATCTTCCGTGTAGGCGTTGGTTGAGCCCCATTTCAATCCGTGCTCGCCCTTGCCGGTGCTGAGCAAACTGTGGGTGCGGAAAAACACCTCATCCTTCTTCAACTCACCGAGTTCACCCAGCAACTCGCTGCCGTGCTTCATGTAGGCGTAGTTGGGCTCATCGGCGCCAAAGAAGCGCCAGATGGGTTTAAGCGGGCCAGTCGGTTTTGCGGCATCGATTTGAATCTGCACCGGAATCGTTTGGGCCACGAGCGCAGGCAAGGTGCCTTCATAAGCACGCACATAATCGATCACGAACTCATCTTCCTTCGTCGGGTCCTTTTCCCATTGGTTGGTAGCGCCCGCCCACGCGGCGGCCTCGCAGCTCAGCTTCAGATAGCCGGGCTTTTGACAGGGGCCTTTGGATGGCGTCTTGCCGTTGTCCTTGCTGCCCAGGCCCATCAGATTCGTTCGCCCCACTTCCCGACCATCAAAGAAAGCCACATAGACGTGCTCGTCCCAATACAGGCCGAAGCGGTGGAACTCGCCGTCCGCCAGTTCCGGTGTCGGCGCGAGTTTGACGCCTGTGGAGTTGTGTTCTTTGCCATAGCCGTTCCAGTGAAAGCTCATGCCGTAGTGAGGCACACCCGCCTGCTGAAAGCTTTCCATGATGTCGGTCTCGATGCCTGTGCGCGTGTCCGCGCTGTTCACGTCGCCGCACATCATCCAAAAAGCGGCCCAATAGTCCGACTTCATGTTCTTCGGAAGCTTCGCGCGTGCCTCAAAGTAGCCATAGCGCTGCGCAAACATCGTCTGCTTCGGATCATAGTCCTTTCGTGTCCGCACCGCCGCACAATCGTAGCGCAACACAGGATCATCAATCAAGCGGATGCCAAGATGCAGCGCGCCATCACTCACGGTGGCCAATGATGGCACCCAGCGACAACTCCCCTGCCGTGGCATCTCGGGAGCCTGCCATTTGGTGGTGTCGAGCGTGTCACCATCGAACTCATCGCTGAAGGTGAGTTTGAAGGTGCTCAGGTCGAGTTGCGCCTGAGCAGCCGTCGCCAGCAGCAGGGCTGACACGACGAGCATGCGGCGGAGTGAATCTGGAAGATGAAGATCAGACGGGTGCATATTCTTCATTTTGAGCGCCGCGATGCCGCTTGTCTTCATGATTTGTATCCGCTTTAGTTCAGCGAGACTATTTCTGAATCCCGTTATGCCACTTCGCCCGCCCGAGAAAACCACGTTCATCAATCCGCTCCCCGTCAAAGACTTACTCGTGTCCGGCAAGGAACTGGGCCTGCCGATGGTGGACTACATCGCCGCGAATCATCGCTTCAGCGCAGGGCGCATGAGCTGGCACTCACACGACGGCCACGAAATCCTCCTGCTACTCAGTGGCACCACGGGCTATGAGTTTCGCGGCGGGCGGAAGGTGCAGTTGCGTGGCAGCGAGATCATGGTCATCCCCTCCGGCACGACGCACCGAGGCCAAAAAGATGTGCGCCTGCCTTCCACGCTCTGCGCCATCGTTTTTGATCCGGCGTATCATCCGAGGCAGGCCCTCTTCACCAAACGAGAATGCGAATGGCTCGCCAGCCACTTCGAGCAACGCACACCTCACCCCGTTCCCATGAACGTGGGCACGCGACATTTGGCGAAGACGCTGCATGCCCTGATCCGCCAGCACGCAGCGGGCAAAAACACCGATGGCCTGCTCGCCGCTCTGCGCGTGACCGTCGCCTCGATCATTCTTGAAACCGCACGCCATCACGAGCAATCCAAGCCCGCCGCACAGGTCAGCATGGCCACCCATCTCATCGACCACATGGAGCGCCACCTTTCCGAGCCGATCTCCATGGACGCCCTCGCGACGCATGCTCGCACGAGTCGTGCGCGCCTTTTTGCCAACTTCAAACGTGAAACCGGCATGAGCCCCAACGATTGGCTGCAGCGCCGCCGCATCAAAACCGCCACCGACCTGCTCCGCACCACGAACCGCAAGCTCGAAGACATCGCCGCCGCCTGTGGCTTCACCTCGGCGCCGTATTTCTGCCACGTCTTCCGCAAATACACCGGGACCACACCCGGCGAACATCGACAAAAAGCATAACCTGAGCACCGGGCCAATCATAGCTCGGACTTCTCATCCTGTTATTTGGCATCCATTCGTGGAACGACGAATTGTCTTCATCAAGCAAACACTTGGGATCCGTGCGCTCGCCGATGGCTGGGTGGATGAAGCCTCCCTTGATCTCACCGATAGATTCCAAGTTGATGCGATTCTTATGAGCCAGGCCCTATTTGATGAACCCTGCAACGTTTTCAGAGTTCATTAAGCCGTCTCGGTAACCGGCAGCGGATGCGCTTGGCGTCGTCGTAGGCGTCATGGTTGTCCAGCGCGGTGGGCATGAGGAGTCATCCCCAGAGTTCGTTGAACATGATTTGCTTCTCGGCCGCGTTCAGCGGCGAGTGCGAAACAGCGTTCCAAGCGGTGTTGATGTCCTGTTTAGGCCAGTTTTGCGGTATGAGAGCGGCGAGGTTCGAGAGCATCGCCGAACAAGGGACCGCAGGGAGCAGTTGAAGTGCTTCTGCATGTTCCCCTCCTCTCAAACACCCGCGAACGCGCTCGGCGCAGCCGTGAGCTTCGTGGTTGTTCGGTGCGGCAGGCATGATCGTTGGCGGCGTTTTCTTCAGCACGATGAGGCCCGCGCCAAAGTTGATGTGATACGCGGCTTCGCCAATGACGAGGTCAGGCACAGATTTGACTCCGGCGGCTTCAGTGAAGCTTCCATCATGGCCTGACGAGTCGTTCGGAAAGTTGGTAGAGGCTGTGGAGAAGCGCCAACAATTAATTGGGAGGCGAGTTTCATCGTGAGCAAAGCCGTTAGTCGGGTGCTGGAGAAGCATGGCTTCATGGGGCCGAAGCATTGATTCGTTTCAAACGCGCGAACACGGGCAGATGGTCCGATAACTCGGTCTGAACGATCTTCTTCTCCACCACCTGCCACGGTGCGGTGCAGAAGATCCAATCAATGATGCGGTCGGGCTTCGTCGCTGGAAACGTGCAGTGGCTGCGCTCAGAAGGTGAGCCGAATGGAGACGTGGTGAATGCTTTTGAATCCAGCATGAGTTGTAGCGTGTTTGCACCCGAGGCGTCCTTGCGTCCCGCGATGTAACCCGCTGGTGCGGCGTTGAAATCCCCCATGACCAGCAGCGGATCAGGCGACTCTTTTTGGATGGCTTGAATGCGGTGGATGCTTTCGAATTGCAACGACGCGCCGTGGAGCGTGAGGTGGACGGGAAAGACGCGTATCGTTTTGCCATCGGGTCGCCGCACGGTGCAGACTGAGCCGTCCATCTTATCGCCGAGTATTCCCATCATGACGCTGAAGACGGGAAACGCGATGCGACGCGCGCTGGTGATCGGGAAGCGACTCAGGACCGCGTTGCCATGTCGGATGCTGAGGAAAGGAAATGCCACGTCCACATTGCGCTGCTCCATCACCCACGGCAACCCTGCCTCGTGCGCGACGATGAGCGCCTCGTCGATGTGTCCGCTCCAGAAGCTGGAGAAGTCCACTTCATTGAGCACCGCGATGTCCACCGACTCGGTCTTCAGCAAGCAACCGTTCGGACTTGGCCGTGCGGCCGCCACCGCCGGTGACGGGTTCGCCAGGTCTGCCGCCACGGCCATTGGCGATGTTGTAGGTGGCTACGCGCCAGCCATCATCACTTGGTGACGGAGTCGGAGCGGCGGGGATGTCGAGGGCGATCACCTTCACCGCAGTCCACTGGCTGATGGCACGCACCACGACATACCAAGACAAGCTGAACCCGATGAGTGCCGCCGTCACGAGGATCAGTTTTA
>JBIIUD010000102.1:0-7435 GCA_044340175.1 Verrucomicrobiaceae bacterium | reverse complement strand
ATGAAGATGTCCGCGTCCTTCCACGCCTCAGCCAACGCAGGCGTGCTGGCCTTGCCGGAGTCATCCACCTCGCCCTCGGCGATGCGAAGCTTTGGAAACGCCCGTGTCAGCATCTCGCGCTCGCGTTCATGAAGCTGCCAAGGCCAAAGCGTCACCGTCGCCTCCGGCAGATGCTGATACAGCAGCCGGATCGTCCCCGGCACGCGTCCGCTGTCGCCGATGTTCTCAAACTGTAACGCCTCGCGAAGCAAGATGTGCGGCGGCTCGGCGGCGTGGACACCGGCGAAGGCGAAGGATGTGAGAAGGAGAAAAAGAAGCGGTCTCATGGTGTCTTGGATTTCTTGCTTACCATGTTGCCGCTCAGGCTGGTTTCGGTTCCGTGGTCAATGATGGGTGAAGGGGTGAAGTTCCCGTGAATGAGGTTGGCCTTGGCATCAGCGGCGATTTCGAGTGTGCCATTCGCATGCGTGTTGCCCGTCCAGATCCACTCGCTAGCGTTCAGCGTGAGGGTCCCGGTCATTCGCAGCAGGTTTCCCCGCACCACCACCGTGCTCGAAGCCATCGTGCCCGCAGGCACGGAAAGGAGGTCGCCGTTGCAGAGGTTATCCGCGAAGAGAATGTCCTTCAGCGAGGCCTTCGAGGGATTCCGCTTGTCACTGAACTCGATGTCTCCGTCAAAGGTGTTCCCCGTGAAAACAATCCCCGCGTAGGAGCAGGACAGCGCCTCGACCTGTGTCTGGAGACGGACGGTGCAACGGGATGTCTCATTTTGGCTACGGAAGATGTTCCCGGTGACGACAACATCCGAAATCGTCGAGTGCAACGGCAGTGGTTCGGTGCGGAAGAGGAGGCAGGCGTTGGCGGGGTTCTTCTTCATGTCCGGCATTGGCTCGACGTGGTTGCCACTGACGCGGATGTGATGCGATCCCTCCGAGATGTTGATGCCGGTTCGGGTGAAATAAACCGTGTTGTCTTTGATCTGCACGTTGCGGCTGCCGAAGATGACCTGCGGACCATCCACGACATTGACGATGTGATTGTCCGCGATGAGGCCGCCGTGGCACTCGGCCAGTTCGACCGCCTTGTTCCCGCAGGTGTCGATGTAGTTGTTGTGGACCTGCCAGTTCTTGAACTGGGTGGCCATGCGGTCGGCGTCGAAGTAGCCGGTGCGGACCTTTCGCTTGTCTGCTGCCGCTGCTTTGGCCTCTGCGGCCGGGATGACATGCTTGGCCAGATACATCGCCGTCGCCGGTTTGGTGCAGCCTGCCGCCTGCTTCGCGTCATAAATCCAGCAGTGGCGGATGGTGATGTTGTCGCACGACAGCAACAGCGACTCCGGCTCGTCCAAACGCGCGTTGAAGCCCATGATGGAACCGCCGCCGATGGCCTTGTCATTGCCCGTGTAGCGCAGGTGCTCGATCACCACATGGTGCGCAGGCACCTTGGCCGATCCGATGCGCACGGGGAAATAGCGCTGGTCATTCGGTGGCGTCTTCGGATCGAGATAGAGGTGCGTCGCGTAACCCTGACCTCGCAGCGTCACGTTGCTTTTGATCACGACCGTTTCATCTCCCGCTCTGCGCGAGAGCTTGAAGTCCCCCGCACCAAGCAACACCACACCGCCGCCCGCCGAAGCCACCGTGTCGATGGCGTCCTGAAGGATCGTGTCGGCGATGGCATCCGGTCCAGGTGCAGGCACCCGCACTTCAAATCGACTTGCACGTCGTGCGGCGGATTCGCTGGGGGCCGCCGGACCAGCCGCAAGAGCTGAGCCGCAGGCAAAAGCGAGGAAGGCGGTGAGGAGGGTGATCTTCATGGAGGTGCAAGGGTGTAAAATTAGTTTGAGCAGCCAGACTTTTGGCAGCCATCCAGGCGAAAATGAGAAGACGATGGTGCTGCCTGAGGAGGCAATGAAACGCTGATGACACCTCTCTTCTTTGGGGGCTAAGGCAGCGTTGGTCACGGATTTGCTGCGGCGGGCAAGGTCTCATTTGAGGTAGTAGGCAGGCGCTTGAAGCAGATCGCTACTGACATGAGCAACAGCGCGAGAGCTGTGAGCAACAGCGCGGAGGATGTGATCACGAAGAAGCCGAGGAAGTGTTCCCGTCCTGGAAATAAGCCGTGGCCGAGCATCACACCGACGTAGCCGAGATAGCCGATGGCATCGGCGAGATACATGAGGAAGCCAAGGTTTCCCCTTTCGCGCGTCAGGGCGATGAATCGCTCAAAGATGGTCGTGTGCACGGCGACGTAGGGAACATACATGCCGACACCGAGGAGCACCATGAAGGCGAATGAGGGAAGGATACCCTGGCGATGAGCCCACAGCGCCAGCAGGCAGATGACGAGCCCAGCAATGGAGAGCAGCAGCCCGGTGAAGAAGGCGCGGCGGTTGTCCTTCACGAGCACAAGCGCACCATTGGCGATGACGACGACGAGTGTGACCCACAGCTCGGATTGAGTGAAAATGGCAGGTTGCGATGCATGGCCGAGCCCGGACCAGATCTCGGGGGCGAAGTCGGCACGCAGGCTGCGCAGGATGGTGATGAGCAGATACGCCAGCACGATGCCCAGCAGGCCGAGACCATGACGCTGCAGCAACGAGATACGCTCGGCTGCGGTCATGGGCGTGCGGCGGGAGCGTGCGGCTTCATCGTCCTGACTGGGCGGCGGGATCTGCTGGAGCATCCACACAAACACCAGGAGCGGTGCCAAAAATAGCAGGCCAGCAGTGAACGGCATCCAGCGCTCGGTGATACCGCTTTGCAAAAGCAGGGCACCGGCTGACTTCGACACGCCATCCGCGAGGATGAAGCTGGCGCACAATCCGGCAACGAACACCTCAGTCATGCAGCGGCCTTCCACAAAACCGAGCACCAGCCCAAAGACCATGCCGAGGGCGAGGCCATTCAAAAACAAACACACGGCATCCAGCGGTGCAGGCACGATGGCAAAGAGCAGCAGCACGAGATGCGCGATGGCAATGAGGCAGAGAAAGGCCCGTGCGCGCCCAGTTGGGGTCATTTCAGCGATGACTTTGATACCGATGAACTTCGACAGCATGTAGCCGATCACTTGTGCAGTCACGAGCCACGCCTTGGTCTCAGCGCCACCGAATCCGGCTGCGGTGAAGGGCTTGCGAAAGCCATACATGCACGCATACGCACCGAAAGCGGCCAGCACACACCATAGCGTGAAGAACCAGGGCCGCGCCATCCAGCGCGTGAGCAGTGGGTGATGGCTCATGCGGCGGCACGGACAAAGGTTTGCAGCAGCGGGATGAACGAGTCGAGGTCTGGCGTCGTCATCTCGGGCGCCTTGCCCATGTCATCATAGCGTCGTACGCGCACGGCGAGGTCAAAGTGCGGCTCGCTCTCGAACTCGCGCGCTTCGTCCGCGTTCATCGGACCGCCTTGCAGATGCAGGCTCGTGCGCGAGGCATCGGAGAGACCATCAAGATAGGCCGGCTCCTTCCAGCAAAGATAGCGCTTCGCCGCGACATGCAGTCGGCACGCATCCACGATGTCATCGGTGAAGAGTGGCTTGAGCTTTTGATAGCCAATGTGCTCATGGCGGGCATCCACGCCATGATTTGCGATGTCTTCTCCGAGCTGATGACAAAGGTGACCGTAGTCGTGCAGCAGCGCGGCAGCGATGACGACCGGAGGCTCGCCCGCTTGGTGAGCGAAGGTCGCGCATTGCAGAGCGTGCTGCAGCTCTGTCACGTCCTCGCCGTAGTGGCGATGGCCATGTTCGCGATAGGTGGCGAGGACATCGTCGAGTGAGTGCGGATTCATGAGATGGAGGAAAGAGCGTCGGACTACACCTCGCATTTCAGCGCGGCAATCAAGTCGTCCGCCAGTGTGAGGTGGTAGTGCAGCACGACAGGACTGCCAGGGAAGGTGCCGAAAACCGGCCCGGTGATCACCGCGCCTACGTCCGTCGTGGAGACCTCGGCGACTTCCAAAACCGGCTGGTAGTTCGCAAACGCAGCTTCGATCCACGCCTTGATCTCGGCCTTGCCGCAATGCGTGTGGCCCTCATCTTGCACCTCGGCAATCTCGGCGAAACAGGCGACGAATCCATCGCTGTCATGCGCGTTCATGGTTTCAACAAAACGAGTGAGCAGAGGCGAAAGGGCAGGCATGGGTGAATGATTGCAGGATTTGCCTCGATGTCGCAAGGCACAATGTCGTCACCGGGCTATCGATACCGCAACCCGTGCCCAGTTCACGAGTTCCAGGATTGAATGGTTTGTTGGGCAAGTCCCCAGCTCAGCGTCATGCCGAGTCCACCCATCGCGGTGACCATGGTCACACACTCACGCGGATGCAGCACCACCTGGGTTTGGCCGATTTTGCTCTTCAAATAAATGCCCTGCCAGCGGGAGGCAATGCGCAGGTCCGGGATGATCGCAAAGTCACGCAGCGCGCCGAGGATGAGTTCATCCACTTCCGGCTGGCTGCCAGGTGGCAGATCCAGGCCATACTCGTGTGAGTCGCCCAGTGTGAGCGTACCATCATGATGCTGCGCAGCGATGACATGCACGCCCCAGCGATGATGGTCAGGCAGCTCCGCTTCTAGACGTGTGCGTAACTTGGAGGTGCTCGGACAATCGCGGAAGGCTGGATAATGACAGAGCGTCAGGTCGCTGACAAAAATGGCCCCGAGCTCAAAACCCGACCGCTGAGGCACCGTGCGCATCATTTGCAGACGGCATGGCTGAATTTGCGCGGCAGTCAGTTCCTCTGGGAAGAAAAGCCGCATCTCCTCACCCGCAGCGATGACGAGGTGATCAAAGGCAAACGTCCGCCCATCCGCCGTGTCCACGCTGTCCGCATGAACTTTTACCACGGGCGTGCCGTAGTGAATCGCTACTCCTAGCTGTCTCGCGTAATCCGCCAATGCCGGGATGGCCGTGGGCGAGTGGATGACCATTTCCTCCTGGCTGAACAAAGCCCCACGCAGCCCCTGCGGATTCGCCGCCGGAAAGCGCCGCGTGACCTCCCCAGCCTCCAGCAACTCAAAGTCCATGTTCGCAGCGCCAAACTCATTCAGCACACTCCACGCCTCCTCGCGATAAGCGAGACTTAGCGAGCCTTTGGCACTGTGCCAGATACCTGCCGCTGCCGCGATCTCTTTCCACCGCTTCACCCCAAACAGCGCCTGTTCACGCTCAGGTCCAAACGAACAGCCGATCGGCCATAGCGTGCCGAAGTTCCGAATCGAAGCCCCCAGCGCCCGTCCATCTCGCTCCAGGATCGTGACTGAATGTCCAGCCTCTCTTGCCGTGACGGCATGGGTGAGACCGATAACGCCTGCGCCGATGATGAGAACTCGCTGTGATGCCATGCGTGGAATGGGAGAGCCGCATCAGTAGCCGACATGCCCCCAATGTCCAGTGTCCGCGCCTCGGGCTGATGTCAGTGCACCCACGCTGAATCCCGATACCATGAAGAAGGCGATAAATGGTTTCATAAAATGCACGGCGAGACCTCGTGGGTCTAAAGGAGAGAGCTCGAAATTGTTCACTTCTCCTTTGATGAAACCCACCACCGCTTCTCATTGAAGTCGGGATTCGTGGTCGGCAGCTTCGCGCCGGTGCGTTTGAGCCAGGCGTTGAGGGCGTTGGTGAGGTGGGTGGTTTTCTTTGGGCGGTCTTTGACGAGGTTTTGGGTTTCGTTGGTGTCTTCGCGGAGGTTGAAGACCTCGGTGCGCGGACCGATGACGAGCTTGCCGTAGGGTTTGTCGTCGGGCGTGAAGCCGGTGGTGTCGAGGTAGTCACCGAACCAGTGGATGAGCTTCCAATCGCCCTCGCGAATGACGGCGCAGGGCGTGCGGCCGTAGTTCGTGGTGTAGGTGGGCATGTGCCAGAATAGGGCGGGGCGCTGGAGCGTACCGGTTTGCGTGAGCAGAGGGATGAGGCTCTCGCCGTCTAATGTCGCGGCAGCTTGGGTCTCAGCCACACTCGCAAATGTTGGATAAAAATCGACCACATGCACCGGCAAGTCACACTCGCTGCCAGGCTTCACCTTTGCTGGCCAGCGCATGAGGAGCGGAACGCGGATGCCGCCTTCGTAGGGGGAGCCTTTGCCTTCGCGGAGTGGGGCGTTGTTGGTCACGCGAGAGAGACCGCCGTTGTCGCTGGTGAAGATGACGAGGGTGTTGTCGCTGAGCTTGAGTTCATCGAGTTTCGCGAGCAAGCGGCCGACTTCATTGTCGAGATGCTCCAGCATGGCGAGGTAGTTGGCGATGGGGCGCTCGGTAGAGCTGCCTTCATCGTTTGCCGACCGTTTGAAACCTCGGGCGACATGTTTTGCGATCAACCGCTCCGGCGCTTCCAGCTTCGTGTGCGGGCTGAAATGGGCAGCGAAGGCGAACCAGGGCTTGCTGCGATTCGATTCGATGAAGCCGATGATGTCATTGGTGATGGCGGTGACGGTTTTGTCTTCGTGATGTTCGTTGCCATTCGCCGGACCGGCGAAGTCGAAGCCGTAGGAGTCGAAATAGCCTTCGCGCTTCCGCAGGGCAACGACGGCGTGGTTGTTCGCGATGTGCCACTTGCCGCTGATGCCGGTCGTGTAACCCGCTTTGCGCAAGGTGGTCGCCAACGTGGCTGTTTCCGGCCCTAAGGCGTCTTTCGCCTCCGCTGAGCGCATCGGCGCAAACGACGGCTCCCTCTCGTTCAGCACTTTGAACACACCCGTGCGAGCGCCGTATTGCCCAGAGAGAAAGGCGGCGCGGGTGGGCGAGCATTGCGCATCCGCGGAGGCTTGAGTGAAGCGCATGCCTTGAGACGCGAGCCGATCCAAGTTCGGCGTTTGCAGGTCTTGGTTGCCGTAGCAGCTCAGCGCATTCCAGCCCATGTCATCGGCGAGGATGTGGAGGATGTTCGGCTGCACCGCGAAGAGCGAAGGTCCGAGGGACAAAAGAAAAGCGGCAATTAGGTGATGCATGGTTCTGCTGAAACGGTGCTGCAGGTGAGAGATTCCAGAAAAGTGGGAGGCAGATGCGGAAGGCTGTATAGAGCATAGGGGGTTGCCAAAGAATGCAACGGAGGCATCCATGCAGCTGCGGTAGGTACGAGATTCATTGTCGATGCGCAGGGGCAAGTCGGTGTTCCCAGTAATGTGCGGTCAAGTGATGGCCACGGGTCTCGCTTTGGGATTGAATAGGTGCAGATGAAACGTACTGCGCCCGAGACTACGGAGCAGTGATCCACAGCGGTGAGGACCAGGCCATGTTGCCATCGCTTTGCTCGATGCGGAGATAATAGCGGTTTTCGCCTGCGAGCGGAGTGTTGTCGGTCCAGGTTGCACTGACAGATTTTGAGTTCGGCTCGATGACATGATGATCACGTTCATTGCGGATGATGGTGAGGCGTTTCACTGGTGCCGTGCCTTCAATACGGAAGGTGAGCGTCGGTTTGTCGGAC
>JBIIUD010000101.1:0-7460 GCA_044340175.1 Verrucomicrobiaceae bacterium | reverse complement strand
GCGGCTGCACTTTCCTCATTAAGGTCGGCGGCAGTGCCATGGAAGACCCCAGCGTCGTCGATACCTTTCTCAAAGACGTGGTCTTCCTCGAAGCCGTCGGCATCAATCCTGTCATCGTTCACGGCGGTGGCAAAGCCATCTCCAAGGCCATGCAGGAAAGCGGCCTCGAAGCCCGCTTCATCAATGGCATGCGAGTCACCGACGAAGAAACCATCAAAATCGTCGAGCAAACCCTGGCCCGCATCATCAATCCGGAAATCGTCAACAAGATCAACGCCTTCGGCGGCAAAGCCGTCGGTGTTCCTGGAACCGAGGTTTTCCAAGGTGAAAAAATGAAGGGCGATCTCGGTTGGGTCGGTGAGGTCAACGATTGCAAACTTGGGCTCATCCAAGCTGCGGTCGCCGGCGAGTTCGTCCCCGTCGTTTCCCCCGTCGCCCGCGAACCAGAAAGTGGCCGCACCCTTAACGTCAACGCCGACCTCGCCGCATGCGCGTTGGCCACCCGACTCCAGGCCAGCAAACTGATCTTTCTGAGTGATGTTCGTGGCGTCCTTCGTGATCCCAAAGACGAATCCACTCTCATCCCCTCACTCAACCCAGCTTACATCACCGATCTCAAAAACCAAGGCATCATCTCCGGCGGCATGATCCCCAAGGTGGACTCCTCCCTCGCTTCCCTTCGCGGCGGTGTCGGAAAAGTTCACCTCATCGACGGTCGCATCCCCCACGCCCTCATCCTCGAAATCTTCACCGACGTCGGCATCGGCACCGAAATCACCCTTTAGTAGGCCCCAAAGAAATCCTGTTCTTCCTGTCAAAAAAAATGCCCCTTACTGATCCCACCTTCGACCCTGCCTGGCTGGACCAATACGTCCTGCCCAACTACGGCCGCTTTCCGATCTGGCCTGAGCGCGGTGAAGGTCCTTACCTCTGGGACACCACCGGCAAAAAATACCTCGACTTCGCTGGCGGCGTCGCCGTGTGCCCGCTCGGTCACGCCCATCCGGAAGTCGCAGACGCCATCGCCCACCAGGCCCGCACCCTCATCCACGTCTCGAATTGGTACTGCATCAAGCAGCAGGCTCAACTCGCCCGCCTGATCGTCGAAGACTTCGTCCATATCCCCGGCCGCTGCTTCTTCTCCAATAGCGGTGCCGAAGCCAACGAGGGCATGATCAAACTCGCCCGCAAATACGGCGTCAACACGCCGCTCGCAGACGGCTCACCGCGTTACGAAATCATCACTTTCTCCGGCAGCTTTCATGGCAGAACCTTCGGTGCCATGAGCGCTACAGCGCAGGAAAAAATCCACGGCGGCTTCGGCCCTATCGTGCCTGGATTCGTTTACTCGGAGTTCAATAACATCGACGCCCTGCGCGCCGCCATCACCGAGCGTACCGTCGCCATCATGCTCGAACCCATCCAAGGTGAAAGCGGTGTCCATCCTGCCACACCCGAGTTCCTGCGCGCTGCACAAGCGCTCTGCGACGAACACGATCTCCTCCTCCTCCTCGACGAAGTGCAATGCGGCTTCGGTCGCACCGGCGACACCTGCGGCTGGCGTAGCATCGTCCCTGGCGACGAGATCCTACCTTCCGCCATCAGTTGGGCCAAATCCATCGGCTCCGGCTTCCCCCTGGGGGCCTTCTGGGTGCGCGATGCGGAAGTGCGAAATCCGAAATCTGAGATTCGAAATCTTATCCACCTGCTCGGCCCCGGCACCCACGGCACCACCTACGGCGGCAGCCCCCTCGCCTGCGCTGCCGGTCTCGCCACCCTTGGTGTCATCAAACGCGACCACCTCCCCGAACGCTCCGCCGACCTCGGCAGGCGCATCGCGGGTGAAGTCGCCGCCTGGAAGCACCCTCTCATCACCGACATCCGAGCCTTTGGCATGATGATCGGTTTTGAACTCGATGAAGCCAAACTCAATGCTCTCGAAGCGGTCAAAGCCTCCGGCAAACCGGCCTCCATCTGGCTCGCCGCGCAGCTCATTGACGACGGTCTGCTCGTCGTTCCCGCCGGCCCCAAAGTCGTCCGCTGGCTCCCCCCGATGAACCTCACTGACGCCCAAGCCAACGAAGCCCTCGCCCTTTTCCATAGTTGCCTCAATCGAATCATCCAGGCTGCCCCGTAGCCTCTCCACCCCTTCAATCCTGTCTTCAAAAGCCCGCGAATGCAAATGGACCATCTTCTTTCCATCGAAGCCCTCACCGGCGCGCAAATCGAATCACTCGTCAACCTAGGCGCCAGCTTGAAGCGCTCCCGCGCAGACTCCCCCAAAGTCCTCACCGGCCAGCAGTGGGCGCTCATTTTCACCAAGTCCTCCACCCGTACCCGCGTCAGCTTCGAAGTCGGCATCCGCGAACTCGGCGGCACCCCCATGTTCCTTTCCGGTGCCGACATCCAACTCGGCCGCGGTGAGCCCATCAAGGACACCGCCCGCGTCCTCGGCCGCATGATTCACGGCGCGGTCATCCGCACCTTCGCCCAACAGGACGTGGTCGATTTTGCCCACTACTCCGGCATCCCCACCATCAACGCCCTCACCGACGACGAGCACCCCTGCCAAATCCTCGCCGACCTGCTGACCCTCCAGGAAAGACTCGGTGCCTGGCAGGGCAAGCGCGTCGTCTTTTTGGGCGATGGCGATTGCAACGTTGCCCGCTCCTGGATTTGGGCCGCCGTGCGTGGCGGTTTTCACATGGTCATCGGTGCGCCCAAAGCCTTCCAGCCCGCTGCCAGCTTCCTCGCCACTCTGCCTGATCAAGCCAACCTCACCATCACCGACGACCCCATCGCTGCGGTCGCAGGTGCAGATGCCATTTACACCGATGTCTGGGTCAGCATGGGCAAGGAAGAAGAAGCCAAAGAACGCATCGAAATCCTGCGTCCCTGGCAGATCAACGCCGCCCTCCTCGCTCACGCCAAACCCGGTGCCCTCGTCATGCACTGCCTGCCCGCCTATCGCGGCAAAGAAATCACCGAGGAAGTCATGGAAGCCAACGCCGATCTCATCTTTGACCAGGCCGAGAACCGTCTGCACGCCCAGAAAGCCATCCTGGTCTCCCTCACTGACCCCCATTTTTAACCTCAACCGACTCCTCAGCGCAAGTCGATCACACACTGGCACGCTCAAGCGTGAACAAACAGCTACTCCACCCCCGTGCCTCCCCCCCCCACCGCCCACTCCCCCCTTGGCGTCTTCGACTCCGGCGTCGGCGGTCTGACCGTCGTTCGCGCCCTGCGTGAATTGCTCCCGCACGAGTCGATCATTTACCTTGGCGACACCGCCCGCGTCCCCTACGGCTCCAAATCGCCCGAGACCATCCGCCGTTTCGCACTCGAAGATACCCAGTTCCTCATCAATCAAGGTGTCAAAGCTGTCGTCGTCGCCTGCAACACCGCCACCGCCCACGCTCTGGACACCCTGCGAGCCACGTTCCGTGTTCCCATCTTTGGCGTCTTGGAGGCCGGCATCGCCGCCACCCTCGCGGCACCTCATTGCCAACGCGTCGGTATCATTGGCACCGAGGGCACCATCAAAAGCCACGCCTATCAGCACCACTTGGCTCTGCGCCGTCCCGACCTCCAAATCCACGCCCAGGCCACTCCCCTGCTCGTGCCCTTCGTCGAGCAGGGCTGGCTCGACCACCCCGCGCTGAAGCTCGTGCTCCAAGAGTACCTCACGCCGATGCTCCAGCGCCACATCGACACCCTCCTCCTCGGCTGCACCCACTACCCACTGCTTGTGCCCGTCTTGCAGGAACTCGTCGGCGACAAAGTCCGCCTCATCGACTCCGCCTCAACCTGCGCCTCCCACGTCCGCGATGAACTCGCCGCCCATCACCTCCTCGCCCCCGACTCGGACACGCCACCCACTCTCCACATCCACCTCACCGACCTCTCTCAACAAGCCGAAGACCAGGCCCGCCAATTCCTCGGCCTCGACCTCGACGCCATCCACCACGCCTCCCTCTAAATTCCCATGCTCAAATCCACTGACTCCCGCATCCTCATCACCGGTGGCGCCGGCTTCATCGGTTCCGCCCTCGCCTGGGAACTCAACCGCCGTGGCTCCGAAAACATCGTCATCGCCGACCGCCTCGGCACGGATGAAAAATGGCGCAATCTCGTCCCGCTCAAGTTCGCCGATTACATCGACGGCCTCGACCTCCTGCAAAAGCTCGCCGCTAATCCCGATGCTCTTGGTCGTTTCGACGTCGTCCTCCACCTCGGCGCCTGCTCCGCCACCACCGAGAAAGATAGCGACTTCCTCATGCGCAACAATTTCGACTACACCCGCCAGCTCTGCCAGTGGGCCATGGGCCAGCGCGCCCGCTTTGTTTACGCCTCCTCCGCCGCCACCTATGGAGATGGCACCCACGGCATGGACGACACCAACGAAGACCTCCACCGTCTCCGCCCGCTCAACATGTATGGCTACTCGAAGCATCTCTTCGACCTCCACGCCAAGCGCCAGGGCTGGCTGCGCCGCATCGTCGGCCTGAAGTACTTCAACGTCTTCGGCCCCAACGAAGATCACAAGGCAGACATGCGCAGTGTCGTCCACAAAGCCTTTGGCCAGATCACCAGCACCGGCCGCCTCCAGCTCTTCAAATCCCATCGCCCCGACTACCAAGACGGCGAGCAGATGCGCGACTTCCTCTACGTCAAAGATGCCGTCCGCATGACCCTCCAGCTCGCCCAGTCACCGCTCGCTGCTGGCCTGTACAATCTCGGCTCCGGCAAGCCCCAGACCTGGCTGGATCTCGCCAACGCCATCTTCGCCGCGCTCGGCAAAGACCCCGCCATCGACTTCATCGACATGCCTCTCACCTTCCGAGACAAATACCAGTACTACACCTGCGCCGACATCGCCCGCCTCCGTCAGTCCGGCTACCAAGACGACCTCACCTCGCTCACCGAGTCCGTGCGCGACTACGTCGTCAACTACCTCCAGCACGACCGCCGCCTCGGCGACGAACCCGCCCAATAACTCGCCACACCGGGACCGCTGCAAAAGAGTCGCCAAAGCCTAGCCGCCCCGTTCCTCCTTTCGAGGATCACGGGTCACAGCTCAAGCCCTCGTGGCGGGACACGGCTCAAGCTTTCGGTTTTACTAACTCTGATTTCGGAATTCCGATTCGCAATGCCTCCTTTGCAGTTGTCAGCCCAGCTGCATCCAGTATCGTTTTAGGCCGTCGCCGATTCGCCTACCGGCTAAACCTCTGTTCCCACCCAGCTTTTGTCATCCCCATCCATGCTTATCACCACCAAAGCCTATGCCCGCGCCGGTCTGGTCGGCAATCCTTCGGACGGTTACTTTGGCAAAACCATCTCCTTCATCATTCGGGACTACTGGGCAGAAGTCACCCTGTTCGAGAGCCCGGAATTGACCATCCAGCCGAATCAGCGTGACCACTCTGTCTTCAGCGGCATCGACGCCCTCGCCCGTGACGTACGCCAGTTCGGCTACTACGGCGGCATCCGCCTACTGAAGGCCTCAGTGAAGCGCTTTCACGACTACTGCACCCGGGAAAAGCTCCCTCTCCACGGAAAAAACTTCACCCTCCGTTACGACAGCAACATCCCTCCCCAGGTCGGCATGGCCGGCTCCAGCGCCATCATCACTGCCTGCTGGCGCGCCCTCATGGCGTTCTACGACGTCGAGATCCCCACTCACCTTCTCCCCACTCTCGTCCTCAGTGTCGAGAACGAGGAGCTCGGCATTCCCGCTGGCCTTCAGGACCGCGTCATCCAGTCCTATGAAGGCGTCGTCTTCATGGACTTCAACCGCGCCTCCATCGAAAAACGCGGCTACGGCATCTACGAACCCCTCGACCCCGCCACCCTGCCAAAAGTTTACGTCGCCTACACCACCCGCCTCAGCGAGGGCACCGAAGTCTTCCACAACGACATCCGCGGCCGCTGGAAACGCGGTGAGCGGGATGTCGTCAGCGCCATGTACCAGTGGGCAAACCTCGCCCAGCGCGTGCGCGACATGCTTGTCAAAGGCGACGGCCACCTCATCGGTCCCCTCCTCAATGAAAACTTCGACCTCCGCCGCCGACTCTACCAGATCAGCGCCGGCAACATCGAAATGGTCGAAGCCGCGCGCGCCTGCGGAGCCAGTGCCAAGTTCACCGGCTCCGGCGGTGCCATCGTCGGCACCTATGAAGACGAGGCCATGTTCGAACAATTGAAAGCCACCATGGAGCCCCTGCAAATGGTCGTCCTAAAGCCCCAGATCCTCCCCCCCACTGCCTGACCCATGAATCCCCGCGTCCGCAAAGCCGTCATCCCCGCCGCCGGCTACGGCACCCGTTTCCTTCCCATCGCCAAATCGGTCCCCAAGGAGATGCTGCCCCTGGTGGACCGTCCCGTCATTCAGTACGTCGTCGAAGAAGCCGTCGCCTCCGGCATCGAGGACATTCTCATCGTCATTAGCCGCTCCAAGCGCTCCCTCGAAGAGCACTTCCACCCCGCCCCAGAGCTCGAGGCCGAGCTGGAAATGAAAGGCCGCCTCGAAGAACTCAGCGCCTTGAAGTCTCTCAACCACCTCGCCCGCATCCACTACATCTGGCAAGCCAAAATGGGCGGCCTCGGAGACGCCATCCTGCACGCCCGCGACCACGTCGGCCAGGAACCCTTCGCCGTTCTCCTTGGCGACACCGTCACTACCACCACCGACACCGCCCGCCCCCGCACCCGCCAGCTCGCCGACCTCGTTGAAGCCCACGGCGGCTCCGCCGTCGCCCTGCAAGAGGTCCCCTTGGAAAAAGTCAGCCGCTACGGCATCCTCGGTGGCGAGGAGGTCGCCCCCGACGTCATCCGCGCCGACCGCTTCGTCGAAAAGCCCAGCCCCGAGACCGCCCCCTCACGCCTCGCCGTCAGCGCCCGCTACGTCCTTTCCCCCGCCATCTTCGACCACCTCAAAAAAGTACCCGTCGGCAAAGGGGGGGAGCTCCAACTCACCGACGCCATGGCCTCCCTCATGAGTGAACAGCCTCTCCACGGTCTCCGCTTCTCCGGCCAGCGCCATGACATCGGCAACAAGCTCGACTTCATCAAAGCCAACATCCACTTCGGCCTCCTCCGACCCGACATCGCCCCCGCCCTGCGCAGCTACCTCAGCAGCCTCGATCTCGGCGACTGACCCCCGCCCGCCACATCGCCTCACCGCCGCGCCCCCACCTCCCGTGACACCCCGCCTCCTCCAGCTCTTCCTGGGTGTGGTCTTGCTCACCGCCTGCGGCCCCCGCGACCCCGGAGCCACCGCCCTCAATCAGCTCGCCAGCGCTGGTTACAATCTCTCCGTTGCCGACTACCATCGCGCCGCAGCTGCGGGCGACGTGCCCGCCCTCCACCTCTTCCTCCAGGCAGGCACCTTCGTGGACGTGCCCGCCCTTGAGGGCACCCGGGAAGTCACCGCCCTCCGCATCGCCATTCGCCATGGC
>JBIIUD010000763.1:0-7470 GCA_044340175.1 Verrucomicrobiaceae bacterium | reverse complement strand
TCGGCCCACCAACGTCATTCAGGTTTCCGGTTCCTGCCAGATCCACCAAGAGGGCGGCCGAATTACGGGCACCCAAGCGGTAAACCCTATTCACGCCGCCATCGCCAATCACATTGTTAGGAAGATCAGACAAGCCTGGAATCAACACACCCGCTCCGGCCACGCCAGCCAGTGTGCGGTCCGCGCCCACAGAGCCAAAGAAGACACGCCCGTTGCCAATCGCGCTTTGATCAAAATTGTCAGCCGCGGGGGCACCTTCAAACCCAATGGTCACCACTTCGTTAGACGTCACAGAACCGGACGTATTCCGAATCATGCTAGCGAGCTGAGCCTGGGTGAATCCCGCGACGGCCCGGAACGTAGACGCCGCATATGGCGTGCCAGTGAGAACCACTTCTTGGCCTAGGGCCGTGTTGATGTTGGTCGCCGCACGCACTTGGATCTCTGCTCCTGGATTGATGAAGAGATCACCCTTGCCCAATGTTGCGGTAGTGTTGCCAGTGGCCCGGTTTCCGAAGGCAAGCAGTCCAGCGTTGATGTAGGTGGAGGCGTTCAGGTTGTCATTATTGGAATGAATCCAGAAGTTTCCGGTACTGATCTTGTTGATCAACACCTGGCCACCGTCGGTGACGATCGAGTTGGCGTTCCCCGAGACTCCGGCTCCGCCTCCCAGCACGAAGTCCGTGCTGTTATTGATGAAGGCATTTCCCTGAAGGTTGGTGGTGCCGGCAATCGCAAACCCATAGCCGTTGCCGCCAGTAGCAGTGAGGATCTGGGATCCAATGTTCATGTTGTTGAACGTGATCATCTTGTTGCTATCAAAAGCCGTCAGTCCAGTCCTGTCGGCATTGATGGTCGAACTGCCGTTGACCAACAAATTGGCAGCCGCGCCTGTTCCGCCGATGAAACGGATAAACTCAATCTCTGTGTCCGCTGCGGCGGCAGTGGTATCAGCGCGCAAGTCAAGTGTTCCGTGCATGAGGGTGATGTCGCCATTCCCCAAGCCGCCGGCCACAAGGTTGGAATTCACGTTGGCGGCCACGTTCGTCGAACGCCCTCGTACTTGTAGGGTCCCACCTTGAAGCACCGTGCCACCCGAATAATCGTTCAAGGTCGTGGTGTTAAACAAGAACAGGTTGCGCGCACGGCCATCCGTTGGGCCTTTGATCAGCGTTCCAGGTCCCGTGACGAGACCGTTGAAGAACGCATCCGCCGCGCTAGCGTTGTAGCCGTTGTCGACCGCGATCGATGAACGCCCGTTGAGAGTGACCGTGCCATTGAAGC
Organism: Verrucomicrobiaceae bacterium; assembly: GCA_044340175.1. GTDB lineage: Bacteria > Verrucomicrobiota > Verrucomicrobiia > Verrucomicrobiales > Verrucomicrobiaceae > JAGRPD01. The sequence continues at coordinate 6,186 of JBIIUD010000763.1, read as the reverse complement.
GAATCGTGTAGCCGACGTTTTGGTTGCCGAAAAGGCGTAGTACCTGACCATTGTCTCCCTCATTCTGGCCGAAGGTCAGGTTTTGGAAGACGAGGTTCTTATTGACGATGGTTCCCCCCGCACGGTCATAGTTGACGGTGGCAACCGAGACATGGTCGCCAAGCACAATGCTCTTGTTAAAGGTGAAGTTGGTGCCGGTGAAGTTGGCATCGCCAATACGCAGGAGCAGTTGGGTGTTGTTACCTTCCAGAATGATGTTGCCGCCGTTCCCGGCAAGGTTGGAAGTGACATCGGAAGCCGAGGTGCCTGTGTATTGAAGCTGGAGCGATCCCTGCTGCACGCGGATGTCGCCGGTAAAGTCCGGCTGTTCGGAGAGAATCTGAAAGATACCAGCACCTGTCTTGGTGATGCCGGAAGCGCGGATGCGGCCTGAGGTGGTGTTATTGGCCAGAAGACCAACATTAAGAACCGCCGCGTTGTAGATGACCAATTCGTCTGTGCCTCCGAGACCTGCCCAAAGACCCCCCTGAATCGTCCGGGTAGCACCGTTTTGCGCAATCAAGCCGCCGCTGCCCAGGATAAGGCGATTGGTGGTATTGGTGGCCGCAGACGCCGTGGTGAGGTTGACGTCCGCGTCAAGCCGCGCGGCCCACGCCGAGATGTCCGCATTGTTCAACGTCGGTATGGCGCTCACCAACAACCTATCCGCAGGAGCGGAAAGCGTGCTGGTCAGCGTGGCTGCCGTGCCAAAAACCCGGTCAAAACCGGCGATAGTGAAACCGGTATCAGCATTGTAGGTGATGAACTGCTGGTCGGATGCACTCACCATCCAGGGAGCGACCATGCCATTGGTCACTGTTGGAGCTGTTCCCGTGATGATGACACGTTCATCGGAACCCAGTTGGCTGCCGTTGTGGATGAACTGAACCGAACCAAAGTTGCTGCGGGTGATGGAGGGTGTGCGCAGCTCTGTGCCGCGTCCGACGACGCCCCGGACCACTTCGATACGGTTGCCACCGCGGTTGGCCGTGATGGCACCCACAGTTTCGACGACCTCAACAGCGGCATTGCCTTGGAGGCGGAGCACGCTGTTGCTCAGGCTGAGGGGGCTGCTGTCTGCCCAGCGGCCTTCACTGGCTGCCACCGGCAGCACACCGGCGGTGGTGTTGTCAAAGCGCAGGGTGGAACCTGGGCGCAGGGTCACGGGGATGGGCGTGGTGGTGACAGGATTGATGAAGCTGGCCGCCTCACCCGCGACGTTCAACGTGCCATAAACATTGAACCCAGAGGTGGTCATGGTGCCACGGAAGTCCAGCGTGCTGGTGGTGTTGATCAGAGTGGAGCCCGTGTAGTTTTGGTTTTGCAGCAGCACGATGGTGCCGGTGCCCCATGATAGGGGAGCCATGTTTTGCACGGTCATCGGCGTACCCACCACGAGGTTTGAGGGCGAACCGTAGTCGGTGAGAACGTTGGCGTTGCCGTTGGTGCCGAAGAAGAGCGTGTTGCCGCCGACACCGAGTCGGTAGGTGCTGGACAGGCCGGGTCTCAAAGTGGCGGCGTCATAAGCACCATTAGCACCGACACCGTTGGTCGAGGAGCCAAGGAACCACATGCCGTCCCCGAGAGCGCCCATGTCCAAGGGCTGCGTGTACACGGTGCCAAGCGTAAGCGCAGCGGAGGAAGGATTCACAGCGGAGCGGAAGTAACCGTCCGCAGTGCTTTCAATGCCCCCGAGACCGGCCGAACGCAGGCGCACCTGCTCCAGCGGCAAATCGGCAGCCAAGCTGAAGTTGCTCAGCCAGTTGAGGTTACTGCCGACATAAAAGTTTTGGTTCGCCTGCAGGTTGCCAATGTCGTTGATTTGGAACAAAGCGCTCACCCCAAGGAAGACATGACCTGCACCGAGTTTCGCCGTGTTGCTGAGCGTGACTTGATTGCCCTCCAGGCTGCCCAGGTAATTGCGCGTTTGGTTGGCGGAACCGCTCACTAGGAAGGTGCCGCCATTGTAACCACCGCTGTTGTCGGCATTGATGAACAGATTGCCCGTGTTGGCGCGTCGGTTAAAAGTGCCGTTGCCGCTGATCAAGCCATTCAAGGTCAGCCCGGGGGATCCATCCACTTGCATGACCAAGTCACGCTCGAAAGTCGTGGTGCCGTTGACCCAGATGGAGTCGTTGTTGCCGGTCACGAAATAAACGAAAGGTGTTCCCAGGGCACCGCGCACTTCGAGGTTATTGATTTGGACCGTCTTGAAGCTGTTGTTCGCAACGAACGCGCGATCCACACTCAAGCGGCCTGCACCGCTGGAAACAAATTCAGGGCTGCTGACGGGGAGAGCTGAACCAAAGCGAAGATTGGTGTTCGCGTAGGTCATGATGCGCTCACCCAGAGCGGTGCCGTCCCCGTCCGTGAGCAATCGGAGGCCCGTGGAATTGGCTGTTCCGTTGACTTCAACCGTGGTATTGGTTCCAAGAGGGTTGGAGGCGCCGTTGGTGGTGCGTGCTTCCAACAAGCCACCATAGACTTTCCACAGGCCCACGTCATTTTGTTCGACACCCGAAGCGGAGTTGGTGAGCACGATATCATTTGTACCCGTCTTGGTCAGGATCTTCCCAGCGGCGTCCACTTTACCAGCCAGGAAAAGACGACCCCCGGCGGTGCGGATAACCGTATTGGCTTGGCTGAACGTGGTGGGTCCATTCACCTGCACGATTCCTGCCGTGGTGGTCAGCATGGGCGCATTGACGGTGAGCGAGCGGATGCCGGCGTTGACGGTCGCATTATCCAGCGTTGAGGTCATGTTCGCGGGCAAGGCCACGCCATTGGCGAAGGCGTTGTTCGATACCACCACGTCCATGCCGTTGGGACCGCCAAAAAGGGCGAGATCAAGGCCATTGACGACCTCAGAAAGTCCCTGGGACCCACCCAGGAGCGCAGCAGCGTTTAAGCGCAAGACGCCGCCTTCAAGAGTGACAGGCCCCGTGCCCAACGCGGTGACCGTGGTGGCCTCAAGTCGGCCCAGGTTGGTCGCGCTACCCGTGGCGTTGGTCACCCGTCCCGATTGGATGCGGGTGCCACCGGTGTAGTCGTTATGTCCGGAGAGGGTAAGAATGCCATTGCCTGAACGCGTCAGCACGACCACGCCTGCACCATTGGAAATGCGGCCATTGAAGGTGGTATCGACGCCGAATCCATTGCGCACGGTCAGGTTTGCCGGTCCAGCCACCCCACTGCGGATGCTGCCATTGCCAGCGAGGGTGCTGACGGTGAGATTGAGCCCATTGAGATCAAACACCCCGTTCTCATTCACGTTGAGGGCGAAGCTGCCCAGCAAGTTGTTCACATCGGACGGGCGGAAGACATTGGAGAAGGCGGCAGCAGATGAGGCGAAACGCAGGATCCCGTCCTGAACGCTGACCACCGGCAGGCGGGTGCCCACATTGGGATTGAGTAGATTGCCGAGACCACCGATCTCAAGAATGCCGGGGCCTGTTTTCGTGAAGTCACGGGCCGTGATGCCGCCGGTCAGGGCACTGGCCCCGGTTTGCCCGTCACGGACATACACGATGGCCTCATTCAGGGAAGCGCCTGTTCCGGTGCCAAACAGGACTGGCGCACTGATCACTGGCGCGACGCTGCCGTTCAAGATCAAGCCGCCGCGGGCGATGCGGACCAGGGTGGATCCGTCTGTGGGGGAAATGTTTGCCTGGGTGCGCAGAGCCTGGATGTCGATCAAACCTGCACCGGCCACATCGTCGCTGGTGATGTTTGCGACATTCGCCAAAGCGGATACACCCAGGGTGCCGACGGTCGTCACGCTGTGCTGCATGATGCCGTTGGTGAGATCGTAGCGCACGAAGTTGGCGTCAGAGCCGACGGCTTGGAGACGGGTGAAGATGGAAGGAACGGTCAGGATGTCACCGCCGCCGGTGGTGGTGTTGAGGCTGGCGGTGCTGGTCAGCAGCCTTTCCGTGACACCGAGGTTAGCCAAGGTGGTTGGAACGACGGTCAGCGTGCCGTAGTTGACGCCATTGAAGGCACCGAGACGAGCCAGGGCAGTGGCGGTGAGTGCGGATGAAGTCGTGCCTTGAGAAAGGGCGACCACGCCGCTGGCACCATAGTTCAGTGTTGGCACGGTGAGAGCTTGGGCAGTGGCACCGCCCAGCAACGCCAGAGCGCCGCTGTTGATGGTCACGGCACCGACACCAAAAGGTGTGCCGGAAGTCGCCGTCGTGGCAACGATACCACCGGTGTGACTGTAAAGTCCCACGGCTGGATTCAACTGAGCTTGGCCCCCAAGAGCCAAGGTGGTGAAGGTATTGGTCGCGTTGAGCGCCAAGGTGCCCAGACCCGTCTTCGTCAATCCAAAGGCACCCGTGCTACTGGCGGTGAGCGTGAGCGTCTGAGCCGCAGCCACGTCGATGCCGCTGGCGGCGGTCATGGTGAGAACGCGGGCTGTGGAGAAGCCGGTTTCAATCGACAGGAAACCACCGCTCATGCGCAGGCCGGTGCCGGCACCAAGGGCGGCGTTGGAGTTGACTCGCAGAATGCCCTGACTGATCTGAACCCCCGTGGAGGCGCTGGAGGCAAAGGTGTTGGCTCCAGAGAGGATCAATAGGCCGGGTCCGGTCTTATTCAGGGTGACACCTGCCGCGCCGCTGGCACTGAGAACACCACTGAAGGTGAGCGGTGCGTAAAGGTTCTGCACCGCGAGGTTGCGCACGCGCTGAGTGGCGTCGCTATTGGTGTTGAAATCACGAGTGAAGGTCAACGCCTGACGCCCGCCCAAAGTGAGCGTGGAGTCAGCGGCGGTGGCCCAGTTGTTCAGAGCATTAGCAATGGTGACCGGGCCTCCGACCGCCTCAAAGATGGCTCCCCGGTTGGATTCACCACCACCAAAGGTGATGGGGCCAGTTCCCAGAGGTCCGCTAATGATGACAGGATTGTTGGCGGGACCGGTCGAATAGGTGCTGCCACCCAGTTGCACGCGCGCCGTCTGGAGGGTAGTGCCACCGGCGTAGGTGTTGATGCCGTAGCCGTTCGAGGCACCAGAGAGGAAAACGGTTCCAGTAGCCGCTGGAGCAACAGCCGCCGTTCCGATGGTGAGGGCTCCCAAACCGCTAATGGCTCCATTCAATTCAAGCAAACCCCCGCGGAAAGAAGCCGCATCCACTCCTGCCGAACCGACGGTGAGGGTCTGCCCGGTGGCAACGGTGATCCCGCCCGTCATCCGGACGGTATCATGAATCACCGTGTCAAAAGTGCCGGAGTTGTTGACGATCAAATCACGCGCGAAAGTCAGCCTGCCTGAAGCACGCAGACTGCCGCCGGACATGATCACGGGTGAATCACTCACCCCCAGGGGGCCCGCCACATTGGGCAGCACGTCCCCTGCATAAAAGAGACTGCCTGCGTTCACTTGAGTGTAGCCTTGATAGGTGTTGGCACCGGTCAGGATCAAGTTGGTGGCACCGTTCTTGATCAAGTTGCTCCCGGCAGGACCACTCACCACACCACGGATGGCAGTGGTTGCGACGTTGATGTTGAAAATGCGAGTGGCGCCTGCACCAGCCACGTCATTTAGGGCCACATTGCCGCGCCAAACCGCATCGCCAGCCGAAGTGGCGTTGTAATCCCCTTGAAGCACGACCTGATTGTTCAACGTGATAGCGGTAGTGAGGAAATTGTTGCTGCCTAGATCATAACGCACGTTACCACCGTTGAGCACGAGGCGTCCGTTGCCCAAGGCAAAGTTGTTGCCGATGGCGAGCGTGGTGCCGGTATTGACGCGGGTGTCTCCGGTCAAGCCCAGGTTACGAGTGGGGAGAATGACAAAGCCCGAGTTGCCATTAACGAAAGCCGGAGCATTCCAAGCGAAGTCACCCGTTTGAGCGCCGATTTCAACCTTCACCTGCCCAGCGCTGCCACCGGAAAGCATGTTTTCGAAGAGCGGGGTGCGGGCACCACTCACCAGAACAGAGCCAAGGCTGAAGCCGCTTTGGTTGCCGCCACCGCCGAGCAGGTATTTGCCGCTCGAACTCGCACCGAATGACCCATTAAAATAGAATGCCTCAGCTTGTTGAGAGTTGCCCAACCACCAGTCGCCACCGGGGATGGCGGCCATGTTTAGAGTGCGATTGTAGAAGCCGTAGTCCAGGGAGATCACCCCGGCAAAGGGACCCGTGG
>JBIIUD010000100.1:0-7475 GCA_044340175.1 Verrucomicrobiaceae bacterium | reverse complement strand
AACACATGCGACTTATGGCTCGTCGCCACCCCCTTCAGCACCGGCACAAAGCTGCGTCCATCCAGGATCTCAGGTCGCTCAAGACCCGCCGCCTCCAGAAAGGTCGGCACCACATCCACATACTCCACCAGCGCCTCACTGACACTGCCCGCCTTCACCTGCCCCGGCCAGCGCACGATGCAGGCACTCTGCAAGCCCGCATCATAACAGGTCCACTTGGCAAAGGGAAAGCTGTTGCCCTGCTCACTCAACACCACCACCAGAGTCTCCTCCCGCTGCCCACTCGCCTCCAGCAGCGCCACCAGTTCCCCCACCTGTGAGTCAAAGTACGTGATCTCCGCCAAGTACTTGCCAAAAGCCACTCGCGTCTCCGGTGTATCCACCAGCACCGGCGGCAGTCGCACGGACTCCGGCGGATAAGCCGACGCATCCCCCTTAGTGTAGGGCTCATGCGGTTCATTGGACGCCGCGATGAATACAAACGGCTTGCCCGTCTCCGCACGACTTTTCAGCACACTGGCAAAGACCGCCGGATCAGGATTGTTATCGCCTTGCCGCTTGCTATAGTCGAAAGGAAACACCGACTTCGGATTGATGTGCGTCTTGCCCGACAGATGCGCCGTGTAGCCCGCAGGCTGGACATAACTGGCAAGGCTCTTCACCCACTCATGAGCAAACGTGTGATTCGGATACGCTCCCGACTTCACCGGATACAGCCCCGTGTAGAGGCAGTGCCGCGTGGGCGAGCACATCGGCGCGGCCTGAAAGCAGCGCGTGAATTTCATGCCCTCCGCCGCCAGTTGGTTCAGGTGCGGCGTCTTCGCCTGCCCGCCATACACCTCCAGGTCGCGATGCGTGCAATCATCCGCGATGATCAGCAGCAAGTTCGGTTGAGCCAAAGCAGTGAGCACAGGGCCGAGCGCGCAGAGGCAAAGGAGCAGCGATTTCATGGTTTCGGGAAAGGCAGGTGCCGGCCTTCTTTGCCAGCCTTGTGAGCCTCGTGCGTGTCCAGGGGGATGCCGGGGTCACCTTGTTGATTGAGCCACTGATCCAGAGAGGCACTCAGCTTGGCTTTGCGCGCCGCATGCTCGGGTTGGTGGGCAAGATTGGTCATTTCGGCGGGATCAGCGGAGGTGTGGTAGAGCTGCTCAGCAGGTCGGTGCATGTAGCGCTTCACCAGGGTGTAAGTGTGCGGGTTGTCGAGTGCGGTGGCCATCCAGCTCGACCAATACGGATTGTGAACCGTTGCCCCACCCATTAGCCCCATCAGATGCTTCTCAATGAAAATTTCCTCCGGCAGCAGATTGCGAATGTAACGCCACTCGCCATCCGTCACACTGCGGATGGGATACGCTGGCCCCTCCGGGATGTTGTTGTGCGCGGCATAGGCATACTCGCGGTGCGTCGTCTTTTCCCCACGCAGCACCGCCGCAAAGCTCGTGCCATCAAAGGCCTGTGCCGACTTCACCCCCACCACCTCCAGCAGGGTCGGCACCACATCCGCATACTGCACCAGCGCCGATGTCCGAGTCCCCGCCGTCACCGTCCCTGGCCAGCGCGCGATCAACGTGGTGTGCAGCCCCGTGTCCCAGCACGTCCACTTGTTCCCAGGAAACTGCGATCCCTGCTCACTCGTGAACAGCACCAGCGTCTCCTGCGCTGCCCCGCTTTCCTCCAGCGCCGCCAGGATCTCCCCCACCTGCCCGTCCATGTAAGTGATCTCCGCCAGATACCGGGAAAAATCCTCTCGCGTCTTTGGCGTGTCAGCGATGTTCGGCGGCAGCTGCACTTTTTCGGGCGGATACCCAGAGGCATCCCCCATCACCCACGGCACATGCGGCTCTGCCAAGCCCACCACCAGACAGAACGGCTGTGTCTTGTCCCGACGGATGAAGGCTTTCACTCCCGCCAAATCATGCGGATTCGTCGGCGCGCGCACCGCATTCGCATCGAACCCCGGCACGTCCTCAAACGGAAAACACGCCTTCGGCTGCACGTGCACTTTCCCAGCGATCCCTGTCCGAAACCCCGCCGCCTCCAGGTGATGCGGCAGACTGCGCGTCTCCGGTCGGCACGCACTGTGGTTCCATGCACAGCCATTGCGCATCGGCTGCAAGCCCGTGTAAAGCTCTACCCGGCACGGTTGACACATCGCCGCCGTCACATACGCCCGCTCAAACACCAGCCCCTCCGCCGCCAAGCGATCCAGGTTCGGCGTCCTCGCATTCGCCCCCCCATAAATGGCCAGATCACTGAACGTGCAGTCATCGGCCAGAACGATCAAAACATTAGGAACCTTGGCCAGCCCCGCTAAAGGCAGCACCAAGGAGGCAAACACGGTCAATAGGAATCGCAGCATCATCACCCGTGAAGACGTGCCCACCGCCTCACTATTTCATCCGAAAAACCACCGCTACCTATCCAATCCCAACCCGGGCGCATTCGCCGCTGCGATAACCCTGCAAGCACTGGCACCTCCACTCGTATCCTTCCCCTTCATGCTCCGCTTCCTCGCCCCCTTCCTTTTCCTCAGCATCGGCCTCCTGCACGCCGCAGAGGTCCCGTTGACCTTCGGCCCGCATCGGGATCTGACGCTGCGACCTCAGCCCGACACGGTGCTCGACGTCACCCTGAAGGAAGGCAATCCCCACTTCTGGACGGCCATCGTCCCCGCCGCTTATGACCCGGCCGTGCAGACGGTGTTTGCCCTGGAATACTTCTCCCCGTCAGGCCTGGACACCGTCATGCTGCGCTACCGCGTGGCCGATGGCAGCATGGCCGTGGTCGAGTCCCAGCCCGCCCCGCTCGCTGAGACTTGGCAACCGCTCGCCTTCGACCTCAGCCAACTCGATCCCCCTCCCGCCGCTGGCCATCCGGAAATGCGCTTTCACCTGGCCTTCAACGGCAAACCCGGCACCGCGTTCCAGCTCCGCCAGATGAAACTGCGACCCGCCACTCCCGAGGAAAAACGCCTGACCCATAAGCGCGAGCAAACCCAAGCCGCCCGCGCCGCCGATGCCGAAGCCATCCTGGCCAACCTCCGCGCTACCTACCCCGCCAGCATTGATACCGTGCACGTCGGTCTGCGTGAGATCACCCTCATCGGCAAAGCCCCCGGCCCCATGCGCCTCATCGGGATCCCGCCCGAAACCCCAGCTCACAGCGCCAGCGCAGATACCCCCTTCACCACCCTGCAGCCCGATGCACAAGGCCAGTTCAAATTCATCCTGCCCCGCACCTCACCCACCCACCCGCGCGACCGCGCTCTCTGGCGTTGGCGGCTGGCCGATGACGCAGGCCAGTGGACTTCAAGTGCCCGCTGGCCCACCGCCTATGGGCCCGCCGTCGCCCGCAAGCTGCCCCGCCTCACCGCTCCTCATGCAAAAGGCATTGGCATGCCCCCGATCACCGATCCCAACCACGACATCTTCAATCTCGGCATCCGCCACGCCACGGTCAACGTCGTTGTGCATGCCCTCATCCGCGACACCCCCGCTCCTGGCTGGACCGATTGGGAATTTGAAGGCCGCGCCTATCACCTCAACGAAAAGGCCCTGCAAAACCACGACCGCACCCTGCGCCTCCTGGCCAAGCGAGACATCATCGCCACCGCCATCCTACTCGTCGGCAATGGCCGACAGCCCGACGGCACTCCTCACACCGCCCTGACGCACCCAGAGGCGGAAGCCCGGGGCATTTACTCCATCCCCAACCTCACCGCCCAAGACCCCACCCAACTCTACCGCGCCGCCCTTCATCTCATGGCCGAACGCTGGTCCCGCGAGGACGGTGCCAACGGCCGTTTCTCCAACTGGATCTTGCACAACGAGATCGACCAAGCCGCCACCTGGACCAACATGGGCGCACAGCCCCTGGCCCGCTACCTGGAGACCTACATGCGCTCCGCCCGTCTCATGCACCACAGCGCCCGCCTGTTTGATCCCCATGCCCGCGTCTTCATCTCCCTCACCCATCACTGGGCCAAAAAGAGCAGCGGTCACGGCACCTACATCGTCCGGGACATTCTCGATCTGTTTGCCGAAATGAGCCGCACGGAGGGCGACTTCGAATGGGGCGTCGCCTACCACCCTTACCCGCGCGACCTGCGCAACCCCGATACCTGGAACGACACCGACCTCACCGACGATTTCGATACCCCCTACATCACCCCGAAGAACATCGCCGTCCTACCCGCCTACCTCGACCAGCCTCGCTTCCACTTCCAAGGCAAACCACGCGGCATCCTGCTCTCAGAGCAAGGCTTCAATACCCCCACCCTTAGCCTCGAAGACCAACGCCGCCAAGTCGCCGGTCTCATCTACATGTTCCGCAAGCTGAAGGACCTCAATACCATCGAGGCCTACCACCTCCACCGCTATCAAGACATGCCAGTTCAGGAAGGCAACCTCCGCCTCGGCATCATCACCGAAACTGGCGAGCACAAACTCGGCTGGCACGCTTATCAAGCCATCGGCACCCCACAAGAAACCGAGTTCGCTGAGATCGCTGATCAGGTAATGAAGGCAACAAAACCGAAACCCTAAACGTCCAGCAACCCTACCCGTGTGGCCAGCGCATCGGTTCTGGATTCACGATTCACGATTCACTGGCCCGCAGCCTCCATCACCAGCTTTTGAAAAGCGTCCTTCGGCTTTCCACCTGCGGGAACCAGCACGTTTTGCACCAGAAACACCGTGGCCATCTTCCGCTTTGGATCCACCCAGCCATTCGTGCCAAAAGCACCTCCGTGGCCGAATGAACCCGGTCCAAAGGGCGACATCTTGGGATTGGCTTCCGTGCAGCACTGCCAACCGAGCGCATAGGTGATGGGTTTACCACCCGCCATGACGGGTGTCACCATCTCCTTCACCGCCTTCTCCGACAAAAGCCGCTTCCCACCCAACTCACCGCCATTGGCCACCATCGCGTAAAAACGGGCCATGTCCGCCGCTGTGGAAAACAGCCCTCCCGCCGGCTCCACCATCCGCTTCGCCGCTGCTGACGAGGTGAAAAACGGGTTGTAACTCACCACCAGTTCCTGGGTGTCTTCATCCAGCTTGTAAGTCTGCGCAATCCGCGCCCGGCGCGCGTCGTCGGGATGAAACATCGTGTCCACCATGCCGAGCGGCGCAAAGATCCTTTCTTCCAAAAACCGCTCATACGGCATTCCCGTCACCACCTCCAACAAACGCCCCGTCACCGTCGGCCCAAAGCCGTATTCATAATCGCTTCCGGGCTCAAACGCCAACGGCGCGGCGATCAATCGGTCCACATACTGCTTCAACGACACCGCCCCATCATCCGCCTTGCGCGGTGGGAAGGCGATGCCCGCCGTGTGGCTCAGCAGCATCCTCAGGGTGATCGGTTTTGCCGGTGCCGAGCCATCCTTCATCTTGACCTTGGCCAAGCCCGGCAACCACTTCGACGCCGGTTCATCCAGTGTCACCTTGCCCTCATCCACCAGCATCATGAGCGCCGTGCCATTGATCGACTTCGTCATCGAGGCGATCCAAAACACCGCGTCTTTCGCCATCGGTTTGCCTGCCGCGATGTCCGCCATCCCCACCGCTTCATGGTGCACCACCTTGCCGTCCTTGACCGCCAAGGTCACGATCCCCGCCGCCGCCTTGCCCGCCACAGAGGCCTCCATCGCTGGCGCAATCTTCCCCAGCACCGCCGGATTCAATTCCAACGCCAGAACCTCGGCTCCAGCCAACATCATTCCTCCCAAAACACATAGCAAACGCATCCTACCCAAACGCCCCACCACCCAACGCCATTGCATCGATTTGCAGCCTGAAAATCCTGTTAATCCCTCTTCAATCCCGTTAATCCTGTCGAAACTCACCCATTTCACGTTAGTCTCCGCCCATGTCCCGCCGCGTCCTTGTTGTCGAAGACGAACCTTCCATCGCCGAAACCATCTGGTATGCCCTGCGCACCGAAGGCTTCGAAGTCGCCGACGCTGCCACCGGGGGCGAGGCCCTAGCCAAACTCGCCGCCGAGACCTTCGACTGCGTCATCCTTGATGTCGGCCTACCAGACATGAGCGGCTTCGATGTCTGCCGCACCCTCCGCCAAACCACCGCCGTCCCCATCCTCTTCCTCACCGCCCGCGATGGCGAGATCGATCGCATCGTCGGTCTCGAACTCGGCGCCGACGACTACGTCCCCAAGCCCTTCAGCCCGCGCGAGCTGGCCGCCCGTGTCCGCGCCATCCTGCGCCGCACCCATGGCACACCCCAGGCCGCCCCCCACACATCCAAGCCAGCGCCTGCTTCCACGCTCGACCACGACCCCATCCGCAAACTCATCCGCTGTGGTGGTCAACCGCTCGATCTCTCCCGCAACGAATACCACCTCCTGCTCGCCCTCATGAAGAACCCCGGCCGTGTTCTCACCCGCGACCAGCTCATGGACCTTGCCTGGCAGGACCCCGGCACCGCCTCTGACCGCACCGTCGATGCCCACATCAAATCGGTCCGGTCCAAAATCCGCACCCTCACCCCCGACTTCGACCCCATCGAAACCCGCCGAGGCCTAGGCTACGCCCTCCGCCCCACTTGAATCTTGAGTCTCCCCGATGCGCATCACCCTCTTCAGCCTCGCTCTCATCGCCGCCATCGTCGTCGGAGGTTTCGGCCTGCTGATTGATCAGTCCCTGCGCAATCTCTCCCAAGAAGTCTTCCAGGCCACCGAGGAAGTGCTCGTCGACAATGCCAACATCCTCGCCGCCATCGCCGAGTCCCATGTCAAGGACGGCCGCATCGATGTCGAATGGTTGCGCCGTTCCTTTCCCCATGCCCTGGAACGCACCTTCCACGCGCCCATTTATGAGATCATCAAGAAGCGCGTCGGCTGCCATGTCTACGTCGCGGACAAAGACGGCCTCGTCCTTTATGACTCCAACGGCGGCGAGCTCGAGGGCACCTCTGTTCGCGACATGCGGGACGTGGTCCTCACCCTGCGCGGCGTTTATGGTGCCCGCTCCAGCCGCACCGATAAGGAGGTGGAAAAAACCTCTGTCCTGCACATCGCCGCGCCCATTCGCTCAGGCGATGACATCATCGGCGTGCTCACCATTCGCAAACCGAAGCTGGATCAGTGGGAGATCCTCGAGCGGCGCCAAGTGCGCATCATTTTCTCTTCCGCCCTCATTGCCCTCGGCATCCTGCTCTTTGTCGGAGCCGTGTTGTTCTGGGTGCTGCGCCCGCTACGCCGCCTCACCGACTACACGCTGGAAGTCAGCGCCGGCAAACGCCCACCGCTTCCGAATCTCGGCGGTGGCATGGAGGTGAGCACTCTCGGCGCCGCCATCGAGACCATGCGTGAGGAACTCGAAGGGCGCGACTACGCCACCAGCTACGTGCAAACCCTGACCCACGAGTTGAAAAGCCCCCTCGCTGCCATTCGCGGCACCGCTGAGCTGCTCCAAGAGCCCACCATGTCCGAGCCTGACCGCCTCCGTTTCCTCT